>JABXHZ010000102.1 GCA_013373335.1 Cyclobacteriaceae bacterium
GTCTGATTGTAATCGCAAGGGTTGATGACGGTCATATTTGGAAGCATTTTCATCATGCCGATATCCTCCAAAATTTGGTGAGTTGCACCGTCTTCTCCCAAGGTCAAGCCAGCATGGGATGCACAGATTTTGACGTTTTTCTCCGAATAGGCTACGGATTGACGAATTTGATCATAAACCCGACCCGTCGCAAAGTTTGCGAAGGTACCGGCAAAAGGGATTTTCCCTCCGATAGTCATTCCGGCTGATAATCCTATCATATTCGCTTCCGCAATTCCAGTTTGGAAGAATCGATCTGGAAATTCTTTTTGAAAAGCTCCCATTTTCAAAGAGCCGATCAAATCGGCACAAAGTCCAACCACATTTGGGTTCTTCCTGCCAACTTCCAAAAATCCATCTCCAAAACCCGAGCGGGTATCTTTTTTCTCAGTATATGTGAATTTTAAATCTAAGCTCATCTTCTTTTCTTTTGTGTAGGAAATCAATAGTCACCAAGTGTTTCTTCCAATTGGCTCAAGGCATCGGCAAGTTGTTCATCATTTGGAGGAGAACCATGCCACTTGTGTGTGCCGACCATAAAGTCAACGCCATACCCCATCTCGGTGTAAAGTAGATTGAGGACAGGTTTGCCTTTACCAGTCATGGATTTTGCCTTTTCCAATCCATCCAATACAGATGGAAGATCATTTCCATTTTTTATTTCATTGACTTCCCAGCCAAAAGCCTCCCATTTTGCTTTTAGATTTTTCAGGTCCATGACCTTTTCAGTAGGTCCATCAATCTGCTGTCCGTTATAATCTACAGTTGCGATGAGATTGTCTACCCCATAATGCGCTCCGTACATAGCAGCCTCCCAGATTTGACCTTCTTGCAACTCCCCATCTCCCATGAGAACGTAGACCAAAGTGTCATCGCCATTTAATTTTTTGGCTTGAGCAGCTCCGATAGCAACGGAAAGCCCCTGACCTAGAGAACCGGAGGCAATTCGAATGCCTGGAAGTCTTTCTTCTGTTGCAGGATGTCCTTGTAGTCGGGAATTGATTTTTCTAAATGTCCGCATTTCCTCAATTGGGAAATACCCGCTTCGGGCTAAAACGGAGTACCATCCAGCGGAAAGGTGACCATTGGATAAGAAAAATAAATCTTCGCCTTTACCATCCATGTTGAAATCTGGATTATGGCGTAGTTTGTCAAAGTAAAGGCTTACAAAAAACTCTGCACATCCTAAAGGTGCTCCTGGATGACCGGATTGAACGGCATGCACCATTCTTAGTACATCCCGACGCATCTGAGTACAGATTTTTTGGAGTTGTTCGATAGTTAGTTTTTCCATTCGGCTGGGTGTTTATTGAAGAATTTGTGCTGTGTGATCTTTGGTTTTAACCTTGTCGATAATTTCGGCGATTTTTCCTTCCTCGTCAATGACAAAGGTAGTACGGGCTGTGCCCATATATTTTCGGCCATACATGGATTTTTCTACCCATGTGCCATAGAGTTCGTGAACTTTCTTGTCCTCATCAGCAATCAATGAGAAAGGTAAAGATTGCTTTTCAATAAATTTTTGGTGGGATTTTTCAGAATCTGAGCTGATTCCCAAAACTACATACCCTGCTTTTTGCAGCTCTTCGTAATTATCCCGAAGATTACAGGCTTGAGCAGTACAACCTGGCGTATTGTCTTTTGGGTAAAAATATAGAATGACTTTTTTGCCTCGAAAATCGGAAAGTTTGATCGTTTCCCCATTTTGGATTTTTGCTTCAAAATCAGGAGCCATTTGGCCAACTTCTAGTGACATAGTTTATTAGGTTTAAGTTAAAATTTTCAAGAAATGGTACCTTTCCATTCACTGACGTTTCCAGCTTGGTCTGTTACCCTCAATATAACCTGACCGGTCAAAGGTTGTTTGTCCAAGGTTTCTGACCAGATTAGGGATTTCTTATGCTCGTATCGCATCAAAACCCACTTTCCATCTACATAGGCCTCAAAACTGTTTATTCCTGAAAGTTCATCCCGAATCGTAAAGCGAATTTCTTCTCTACTTATTCTGACGGGACGAATGATCGGACCGGAATTGTCTTCAGCAAGGGTAAAAGTACCAAAATTTCTGGTTGAAAACCGAATAGATGCATCCTCCCAAGTACCCCCTACAAAAGATTTTCTTCCACTTGGGCTTAGTTGGTATACATGAGTTTTACTTTTATCAAATGATCCGCTGGAAACATTCCACAATACTTCCATGGAATTCCAAAGAAATTCGTCTCTGTCATTGATTTGAAGACGTGGGTTTGTGGAGGAACCATTTTCGCTGATCCTCAAGTATAAATCTTCCAGTAGGGTGTTTTCAGAAAAGTGAACTTGAACGGATTTTTCTGCAAATAAATGTTCTTCTCCAAAGGGTATCCGCTTCTTGACTTCCGGAATCACCACTTCAGAGCAAATGTCTACTTCTTCTGGAATTCCAAACCGCATATCCCAGAGGTAAACACGTGTTTTATCATCTTGGTAGGAGGGGAGCATTTCAAAAATTTTGCTTCCTACATAGAACTTTGCAAGTCCACCCAAATTGCTGTTCGGGGCTTCGATTTTAAGAATGTTCCCTTGATACTCTATCTGAGCTCTCTGTGGGGTAGCTGCTAGATTGACAAAAAACTCTTGGTCTTTTCCCAATAATTTGAAATCTATCTTCCGCTCATTTCCATATGCGTCTTGTAACCGCAATTGGTAATTCACTCGCTCTCCAATGCCCGCTTCGATATGACCGGTTTCCGGAGTTTTTGGAAAGAAATAATCAAACTTCAATTCGGGTTGGAAATAGAGCTTGGTAAACCGATTTTGATGGGTGTGAAGAAGAAATTGTCGGGTAAAATTAAAATCGACCTTATCGACAGACATTGAGAAGTTTAAGGAGTCATTTTTCCAAAGTTCAAAATGAGGAAAGCCATTTCGGTTACTCGCTCCGTCCAATAGATCGAAACTTCGGATTTCCAACCCCACTCTCCCCGTAATTTCGATGGTTTGGGGGATGGAATAATGTGCTCCATTTTTCACCAAAGTGAATTCCTTCCGAGCAAATTCTCCATTGATCCTAGAATTGATATCTAAGGGAACGAGGGCAAGGGCCTGAGGAGTAGGAGGTATATTGTCCAAGATTTCAGGAAATCCAAAAAGAAGGGGATCCATCGCCCTGTCCAAGCTATCCCGGATCTCAAAGTGAAGGTGTGGGCCTCCCGAACTTCCGGAGTTTCCGCCATTTGCTATCAGTTCCCCTTTTTTTACAAGCCATTCTCCAGGTTCAGGCATTAGCTCCAATTCATTTACCTGTCGCTTGTACATTTCTTCAATGACATAGCGCTGCAATTTGGGGATGAAGTTTCGAAGATGTCCATAAACTGTGATATGACCTGTAGGGTGTTTTAGGTATATGACATTCCCATAGCCATAGGTTGAGATTTTTATGCGATGAACCCAGCCATCAGCCGCGGCATAAATTGGCTCGCCTTCTACACCACCAAACTTGTAATCCAATCCCGTATGAAAATGATTTGGTCGGAGTTCGGAGAAATTCCCGGAAAGGTAATTCCTTCCACCGGGTTTGACTGGGGAGCGAAAATAATCCCGAATCACCTCTTGAGGCCAAGCGGTAAGGGTAGAGAATAAAAAGAAAACAAGAAAGGTTGGGAAAGCCTTATTTAACTTCAAAATCCAGCATTTTTTGGTCTTGAATATATCCTTCCAAATGATCACCAACTTGGACTGGTCCTACTCCTGCGGGTGTTCCGGTGTAGATTAGATCTCCTTTTTTTAGGGTGAAAAACTGAGACACGTATTCGATGATGGTTCCAAAATCAAATAGCATCAAACTTGTATTTCCTTTCTGTCTCAACTCCCCATTGATGGTTAGGTGAAAATCAAGATTATCAAGTGAATCAATGTCTGAAACTGGGAGGAAATCCCCAATGGGAGCCGAACCATTGAAAGCTTTTGCAATCTCCCAAGGCAATCCTTTGGCTTTACATTGATCCTGTAAATCTCTCGCCGTAAAGTCAATTCCGAGACCGATTTCCTCAAAGTAGCGATGAGCAAATTTTTTCTGAATGTATTTTCCTTCCTTACTGATCTTCAGAACCAATTCCACTTCATGGTGGATGTTTTTTGAAAAGTCCGGATAGAAAAATGGAGCTCCGTTTTTCAAAAGTGCCGTATCTGGCTTCAAGAAGACAACAGGATTTCCAGGTTTTTCATTTTTAAGTTCTTCTATATGTGCCGCATAATTGCGGCCTATGCAGATAATCTTCATGGATATAGGAATGATATCAGGAACTAACTTGGATTTAAAATTAACGGATTTGAAGAGGGAATTGATAAAGTTGAGAAACTTTCTGAGGAACGGTCAACTCCTGTATTAGGTTCTCTGATTTCCCCCGAATAGTTGATTTAATCCACAGCTCTGAAACGAATCAGCTCGATTCCATCCGCATCGAAAAATATCAATTCATTCTCCTGAATTTGATAGCTCTTGGTATCAATCAGGGCTTTGCCGATTTGTTTTTCGGTTTCCATATCGGGACAAGCCATCATGGTAGTGGCGCCAGGACCAAGGTTTAACTTTTCTCCATCATTCAGCAGAATTTTCCCTCGGGTGGTATTACATCCTAAGTTTCCAAAATAGGTTCCTTCAGAAGCATTGAACTCAAAAGTCAATTCATTGCCATCGAGGGATCCGACGGGATTCTCTATTTCTCCTACTTGAATTATCTTCCAAATATTGGTCAGTAGAAGACTCCGATCAGGTTCCATGCTTAAAACCTCTAGCATTTTATAGGATTTGGAAGAGGCATCTGCGGGTATTTCTCCGACTTTATCCATGATTTCTACTTTGATCTTGTAAATATTTCCAGGCTCAAAGTCAAAACCTTCAATTTGGTCATAGAACAGCTCCCAATTCTTGGAATCCAGATTTTCTCCTCTGTATATCTGGAAACAGGTTTGAGGCCCAACGCCTACACAATCTACCCTGGAAGAATTGATCCACCAAGTTTCTACCAAACCTTCGGGTTTTGACTGGCAGGAAAGAAGTGTCATACCTAAGAAGCTGATTATTAAAATACTTTTCATAGCCTAGTATTTATTTTTTACATGTTCAAAAAGTTTTTCTGTCCACCGCTCATATACCTTACCGCTTGGATGTAGGTCATCCGGGGCAAGCATTTCAGGAAGATTTCCGATTTCCCGATAGTCCTCGGTTATATCGATAAATTTCACCCCAAACTTGTTGCAAATCGCTTTTTTAGTGTCATTGTAAGCATCGATTTCCTGCTTTACTTTATTTTGATCTGTCCCCCTTTTACTTGCAAAAGGCGTGACAGCCCAATCCGGAATTGAAAGCACGACAACATGATCCGGAAGGTTTCCTGCGAATCTGATCGCTCTTCTAAGCATTTGCTCAAAATCCACTCGATATTCATCGACGGATCTTCCTCTGTATTGGTTATTAACTCCAATCAAAAGGGTTACCAAATCATAAGGTTCACCAGTCGGAGCCGCTTGATTGATTCCTTCGTCTAATTCATCTACGGTCCAGCCGGTTTTAGCGATAATTTCAGCTTCCTTCCATTGAGCGTCTGTTTCCCTGTTTAATCGAAAAACTAACTGATTTGGGTAGCGATCTTCTTCTGGAACACCTTCTCCAATGGTATAACTGTCACCAAGTGCCAAATAGCTAAATGTTTTTGGATTCATACTCGTTGTTTCAGATTCATTGCTTTTAGGCCCGGAGGGATTGCAAGCTGCAAAACCCAAAAGAAATCCAGCCAAATGCATCCATTTCATCATGATTTGAAAATTGATTCTTTTAATGTAAAAGTACCCATTTCAGCATTCATTTCCACTAAAGCTCCATGAGGAATGATGAACTGCTTAGAGATATGGCCGATCATGGCTCCGCTGTAAGCTGGAATTTTTAAGGGTAGAATATAGTCATCCAAAACTTGATCGACTGTCAGGCTTCCATACCCTCCGCCAGGCTCACAATCATTGCATTGGCCAAAAATGAAGCCTTTGATTTTGTCCAAAGTTCCATTCAGGCGCAAGGTGCTCATCATCCGGTCAATTCGGTATGGGTCTTCACCTATATCTTCAATGAATAAGATTGCATTCTGAAAATCAGTGTAATAAGGTGTTCCTGATAAAGCTGTGAGTACGGTTAGATTCCCGCCTAGAATTCTTCCACTGACGATTCCGGGATAAAGGGTTTGAATTCGGTTGGATTTAATTACCAAATCATCTCCTTTGGTTTGTTCGTTTTGAAAATGAACCAGCTGCTGATCGAAGAATATTTGCTCAAATTGTTTCACATTAAAACTGTTCCAGCTACCTGTTCCATTGGGGCCGTGGAATGTGATTAAGCCTGTTTGAGAAAAAATAGCTTGATGCAAAGCGGTGATATCGGAGTAACCGAGAAGTGGTTTGGGGTTTTTTCGAATCAAATCATAATCGATTAAAGGTAGTATTCGAGCAGCCCCAGAACCGCCTCTGATGCAGATGATTGCTTTTACCTCAGGATCTGCAAACATGCTATTTAAATCTGAAGCTCTTTCTTCATCCGTTCCCGCTAAATAGCCTCGACGATTTTGTAGGTTTTCCCCGAGTTTAACCTGAAAGCCCAAAGCCTCCATAGCTTCCTTTGCGAAAGTGAATTGCATTCTGTCCGCAGTTGCTGCTGACGGACTGATTAATCCAACTGTATCGCCTTTCTTTAAAGATTTTGGTAAACGGGCTTTTTTAGCCAATTCATCCTTAATGCTTGAAAATCCCACAAAAGGAAGACTGGCAGCCGCTAGTCCAATGCTTTTTAAAAAGGTTCTTTTTTGCATGGA
>JABXHZ010000343.1 GCA_013373335.1 Cyclobacteriaceae bacterium
ATCCCAAAACTTTACGTAGGTTCTTGGAGCGAATGGAGTCGGAATAATCTCCCAATTGGAAAGGGGATCGAGTAATTTATGCATCAGTGAAAAAAATCAAACGCCCTCAAACCCCAAAAGAAGAACGAGCCAACGTCCTTTCCCATGGATTGGGTTTGGTTTTAGGCCTGATTGGCAGCCCTTTCCTAATAAGCTTAGCTTGGGAGCAGCAGGAAAGTAAATTTTTGATTGGAGCCCTAGCCTTTTGCCTTGGGATATTGATGGTATACGGTTTTTCTACCGCCTATCATGCGGCAAAGAACCCTCAAAAAAAGGCCCGTCTACAAGTTATGGATCACGTTTCCATTTACTTTTTAATTGCAGGTTCTTACACCCCAATGGTTTTAGCAATTTTAAAAACTGAAACCGCCATTCTCTTTTTAGCGATCATTTGGAGCTCCGTATTAATCGGAACCTTTTTTAAGATATTTTTCACCGGGAAATTCAAAACCCTGTCCGTGGTCATTTACCTAACAATGGGTTGGCTTGCTGTTTTCTTCTTTAATGATCTGGTACAAAAACTTTCTTTTCAAACCCTTTTCTGGATAGGCGCAGGAGGACTCTCCTATACGGTAGGAGTGTTTTTTTATGTAAAAAGTGAAAAGCTATATTACCACAGCATCTGGCATATTTTTGTTTTGGGTGGAACCCTAGCTCACTTTATTGCTGTAGCCCAAATTCTATCCAAGTAAAAGAAAGTCTTATCATATTTTTTCAAGCCCCAAATCTCCTATAAAAGTCTCCGGGCTTTTGATCCATATTTTTTTTATTTTCAAACTAATCCAATGATATCCGAATGAACGCTACATCGACCAATCCCACTCAACGACTAGTTTCTCTTGATGTTTACCGTGGATTAACCATGTTCTTATTGGTTGCTGAAGCAGCTTGGGTTTATGAGGCCTTATTAGAACTTTTTCCTGAAGGAACTTCTCTTCACCCTATCTTTCTTCAATTTACCCATCATGAATGGAACGGGCTGCGCTTTTGGGATTTGATCCAGCCTTTCTTCATGTTCATAGTTGGAGTGGCTATGCCATTCTCCCTCAATAAACGAATGGCTCTGGCTGAAAACCACAGTGAAATCACCCTTCATATCCTGAAGCGAAGCCTTATTCTGTTTTTGTTTGGGACAGGTCTACATTGCATTTATGCGGGGAAAATGGTCTTTGAACTTTGGAATGTGCTAACCCAACTCTCTTTTACGATTTTGGTCACCTATTTTTTATTGGATAAAGGCTGGAAAATTCAATTAAGGGTCTCTTTGGGGCTTCTAGCCTTAACAGAGATTCTTTATCGTGCCTATAATCCAGAAATTCCATTTGAACATGGCACGAACTTCGGTAACTACACAGATATGCTTCTCATGGGAAAAATCAATAATGGAGGCTGGGTAGCTATCAATGCTATCCCAACTGCTGCTCATACGATTTGGGGTGCCATTTGTGGAAATATTCTTCTATCCCCCAAAACCGCATCTGAAAAAATCAAAATCTTTGTCCTCGCAGGATTGGTCGGACTGCTAATTGGCTATGGTCTGGATTGGACAGGGCTAACACCGATTATCAAGCGAATCAGTACAACTGCATTTGTCTTTGCATCTGGAGGGTGGGCTTTATTGGCTTTGGCATTCTTCTATTGGTGGGTTGATATCAAAAACCGTCGAAAAGGTATTTTCCCTTTTTTGATTGTTGGTATGAATTCCATCTTCATCTATTTGTTTGCTGAAATGCTCGGAAGATGGATGAATAAAACAGTAGGAATTTTCACGACAGGAGCCTTCGCTTGGATGGGAATTGGAGAGCACACTCTAGGCCTAATAGCAGCTTTAGGGGCACTGGCAGCGATGTGGGGATTGTGCTATTTTCTGTACCGAAAGGGGATTTTCTTTAGGATATAAAAGCTCTTCATTCAAGAAAATAGCCTTGAAAAAACAAACCCTCCTAGGAGTTGCAACGTTGGGAGGGTTTGAAATAATTCAGAACTGACCAGTATCCACGTCTTTAATAAATTGAATCACACCCGGAAAAAAGTGCTCTGGATCATCGTACTGACTCAAATGACTACCATTCGGGCAAAGGAGAAACCTGCCATTTGCTACCTCTTTAGACATCCATTCCATATGCTTGGGATCCATGGTATCGTGCGTTCCTCCTACTACTAGGGTCGGCACGGTGATTTCTTTCAACTGATCCCGTACATCCCATCCTTCCAGGCTAGCCCCAGGAGTAATTCCGAATTCACTGTGGCCTTGCATGTAGACATACACATTAGGATTGACCTGCTCCAAGGTCTGATTGATTTCTGCAGGCCACTCATCCAAAGGCATGCGCAAGACATGCTGTGGATAGTGATGCTCCATCAAGAGTTCCATGTAGCGGGGATTTTCGAAGTCCTCATTTTTTTCTATTTCCATCAACTCAGCAAATACATCATCTGGCATTTGCGGCCCCAAGACCTCCTTGGCATATTTCTCATACTCATCCAGACTTGACATCATATTGCAAATAATGAGACCTTTGAGTTTATCCTGATGCCGAAAAGCATACTCCATGGATAGCATTCCTCCCCAAGACTGACCCAATAAATAGAAATTATCCTTATTCAAGCCTAAAGCCTGACGGACCTGCTCTACTTCATCTACAAATCGCTCAATTGTCCAAAGCGTAGTGTCTTCAGGTTGGTCCGAAAGTGCAGAACCCAATTGATCATACCAGATAAACTCAATATTCTCCTGAGGGAAATAATCTTTGAAATTAAAGTATTGGAGATGTGACATCCCAGGTCCCCCATGCAGCAAAAGTACTTTCATGGTAGGGCTTTCTCCCACACGTTTGGTCCAAACCTTGAATTCTCCGACAGGAGTTTCAATAGGTATCATTTTTACGCCATCATCAGTTTCAACAGATAGATTCGGATCTTCCGTTGTCGAACTTTCCGAATGGGGTGCTGGATTACAGCCAACTAAAACAGCTGAAAGGATTAAAGCAATGACCAAGTAGTATTTCATAAGAAAGAAGCTTTTTATAATCGAAAATAGCCCAATCCCATATTTTTTCAAATGATCCTCAAAATTTTAATGGATATATCTAAAAACCCAAAAGGCTGAATATCTTCGCTTAAATATTGACACCTATGGCGCAGCCGACTTCCTACCAGAAAATTCCAGGGATCTTGATGGCCCTTTCTTCTGCTGTTTTTTGGGGAATTTCGGGAACCTGCGCTCAGTTTCTTTTTGAACAAAAAAATCTTGATCCCTCTTGGCTGGTTACTTGGAGGATGATTTTTGGAGGCATTATTCTAATACTTTTTTCTTTTACACAGGAAAAGAAAAAGGCTTTAGCTGTCTGGAAGAGACCCCATGACATCCTGCAAATCCTCTTATTTGGAATTGTAGGCATGGTAGCTGTTCAATTCACCTATTTTTACAGCATTTCTCTATCAAATGCTGCAACGACGACAATACTTCAATACATAGGCCCTGTTTTCGTCGTGGCTTTTTATGCCATCAAAAATAAAAAATGGCCGATCCTCGCTGAATATGGAGCCTTGATTTTGGCTTTATCCGGGACATTTTTGCTGGTTACCCATGGTTCATTGGAGATCTTGGTTATTTCCAAACAAGCCTTGTTTTGGGGAATTCTATCCGCCATTGCTTTAGCCTTTTATACTATCCAACCCGTTGGATTACTTCGAACCTTCTCTCCAGCAGCGATTACAGGTTGGGGAATGTTGATTGGAGGAATTTCATTTTCTTTGATCACTCAGCCATGGACGATTTCGGGAACTTGGGATTGGGGAACTTTTATGGCTTTTGGCTACATCATTCTATTTGGCACGGTACTCGCCTTTTACTTCTTTCTGCGATCCGTCTCAATTATTGGCGCTACTACCGCCAGTTTGCTTTGTAGTGTAGAACCGCTAGCTGCAGCTTTAACAGCAGTTTTTTGGCTGAAGGTCAGTTTTTTAGGCCTGGATTGGATCGGAACCATTCTAATTTTGCTAACCGTTGCCATCCTTACTTGGAGCAAAAAAGAAAAGAAAGCCATTGCCGATATCAAATAGAATTTGAAGATTCTAGGGGAATTCTGAGTGTTTTTTTAGCCGCTTAATTTTTAAGAATTTCAGATATTTTGCGGCTATTGTTTCATATAAAATCTTCTTAATTGGTTCTTTCACATACCGCTCAGATAAAAAGCTTTTTTCCAAATAACCCTTTGGTTTGCTCTTAGTTAAAGGTTCTAATTAGTTAAGAAAAACCGCTGATATAAATACGCTTCCTCACAGGTCGAGCCGGTTTAATTTTGCACTATGCTAAGAAAAAATCTACTTCTGATAGGTTTCTTAATGCTCTTTCAAAGCCTTTGGGCTCAGGATATCTCATTCAAAAGAGTGGAAAACCCCATTGAAATAGACGGGGTAATTGAGGAGGCATGGAACATGGCTGATTCAGCTTATAACTGGATGCAATATTTCCCTTTCGACTCTTCCTTAGCCGTCAATCAATCGGTAGCAAAAGTCCTTTTTGACGATAAGAACATTTATGTCCTTGGGATTTTATACAGTGAAAACAAAGAAAAAGAATATGTAACCCCTTCATTACGAAGAGATTTCCGTGGAGCCGCCAATGACAATTTCACGGTAATCTTCGACACCTTTCAGGATAGGACAAATGCCTTCACCTTTGGAATCAACCCCTTCGGCGTACGGAGAGAGGGTTTAGTTGCAAATGGAGGAACAGGTGAAAGTTCATTCAGTCTGGATTGGGATAATGTATGGAGAGGTGAAGCCAAACAATATGATGGATATTGGGTAGCTGAGATGGCTATTCCGCTAAATACGCTCCGTTTTAATGAAGGACAGACTGAGTGGAATATTAATTTTTATAGAATTGACAGTGAAAGTGCAGAAAGATCCACTTGGGCACCTATTTCCAGAAATTTCACCCTATTTAATCTGGCGGCTTTAAAAATCGCGAAATGGGAAGAGCCTACTAAGAAAAGTGGGAAAAACCTTTCTTTCATCCCCTACATTTCGGCAAACTCCGGTAGAAACTTTGAGACTAATACCGAGGCAAACCATCGTTTTAACGCGGGCTTTGACATTAAATATGGACTTACTCCAGGTTTAAATCTAGACCTAACCGTCAATCCGGATTTTTCCCAAGTTGAAGTAGATCAACAGGTAACCAATTTGGACAGATTTGAGATTTTCTTTCCTGAAAGAAGACAGTTCTTTCTGGAGAATGCCGATCTATTTTCTAATTATGGAAACCGAGGTACTCGTCCTTTCTTTAGCAGAAGAATCGGTGTTTCGAGAGATGAAAGCACTGGTCAAAATATCGAATCCGCAATCCCATTCGGAGCAAGAATCAGTGGAAAAGCAAATGACAACCTGCGAGTCGGGATATTGAGTATGCAAGTTGCAGAAGATCAATCGGCAAGTTTACCTTCTTACAACTACTCCATGGTTTCGCTTCAACAAAAGGTGTTCGCACGGTCAAATATCTCCGCCTTTCTTGTCAATAAACAAACCTTCCAAAGCCCAGAAGAATATTCAGATAGTTTATACAATGCCTGGGATCGAACTTTTGGAGTGGATTATAATTTGGCATCTGCCGATAATCGTATTACCGGAAAATTCTTTTACCACCGCAATATCAATCAAGTATCAGTAGATAGTGCTTTCGCAGCAGGGATTGAAATGCAGTACAGTGTCCCCCAATGGTCTTTGGATATGCGATCTCAAGTGGTGGGCGCCAATTATGCACCAGAAGTTGGCTTTGTCCGTCGTACCGATATCCGACAATTGGCCATGACCTATCGTCGAAGTTTCTTCCCTTCCCAAGGTGGAATTCAGCGTCATGGACCCGGCTTTGATTTCGATATGGTTGGAAATGACACCTATGGATTCTTGGATTGGGATGTCAATTTGTTGTACGATATCAATTGGAAGTCATCCGCACGATTTTCCCTTCGTTTAAGAAGACAATACACCTACTTATTCAATGGATTTGATCCAAGCGGAACAGATGGGCTTCCATTACCTGCAAATTCAGAATACACCAATAACCTCCTCATTGCCCGATATGAATCTGACGAAAGGAAGAAGATCTCCTTTAACCTAAGTACCCGGTCTGGGGAATATTTTAATGGGACTCGAATCAATCTAGAAGGAAGTGTTCAATGGCGTTATCAGCCCTTAGGATTCACGAGCATTGATTTCGCTTTTAACCGAATCCGACTTCCAAGACCTTATAATGATTCTAACCTATTTTTGATCGGACCAAGATTTGATTTTACGTTTAGCAAAAAAATGTTTTGGACGACCTTCGTTCAATACAATAGCCAAATCGATAACGTGAACATTAATTCGAGATTACAATGGAGATTTGCTCCAGTATCGGATATTTTCCTCGTTTACACCGATAATTACCTAGCGGAAATGAATCCTGATGGGTTTATTGAGTTTGGCCCCTCAAAATCACGTGCAATTGTATTTAAGATGACCTACTGGTTAAACCTATAATTATTATCAAAAGGCTGATTAGAGGATTTTTTCGAGTTTAAACTTCCCCAATTCTCCCAAAAGCCTTTGGTAGTGATTTAAAATCAAAAAAGCCAGCCTTAATAAATAAGGCTGGCTTTTTTGCAGAGAGGAAGGGATTGCTCATACGCTCGGTCATGCCGCACAGCCTCTCGCGAATCTCCCTTCGGTCAATTTCGAACCCGAGGGTTCTCATCCCTCATAATTCATAATTGCTTATTCTAAGGCATAAAAAAAGCGTCGAAATTTTAATATTTCAACGCTTTGCAGAGAGGAAGGGATTCGAACCCTCGATACCCTTTAGGGGTATACACGCTTTCCAGGCGTGCTCCTTCAACCACTCGGACACCTCTCTGTATGTCTTTTCCCCGACTCCCTTTCAGAATCGGAGTGCAAAGAAAAAAATTATTCTTTCCCTTTCCAAATTTCCAGTGAAAATCACCTTCCTTTCTTAGGTGGTCATTTCCCCCGCAAGGGGTATGGTCAATCTTTTTCGGATTACATCCCGATCAGGTGATTGCCCCAATAAAAACATCAGCTTTGTAATTGCCGCCTCCGTAGTCATATCTGCACCACTCACTACACCGACATTCAGCAATTCCCGCGAAGTCTCGTACCTCCCCTGTATCACCCGACCTCCATTACATTGGGAGACATTCAAGATGATCAATCCTTTTTTTATGGCTCGCTCCAAAGATCGCATAAACCAGGCTTCACTTGGGCTATTCCCTGATCCATACGTTTCCAAAACTACTCCACGCAATCCTGGAGTCGCAAAACAAGCGTCCATAATCTGGTCTGTAATTCCCGGAAAAAGCTTCAAAATCATGACCCTGTTATCCAGTTCATTCATCAACTGCAATTTTCGATTGGGTTCATAGGGACGAATGGCCGCTGTATTGTAATCGATCACAATCCCAGACTCTGCCAAGGGGGGATAATTTTCCGACTCGAAAGCATCGAAATGAACACTTTGGACTTTCTTCGAACGATTCCCCCGGAGCAACAGGTGATTAAAGAAAATACCGACCTCGGGCACGAGCGGTTTCCCATCAATCTTTGCCGTGGCAATTTCCAGACTCGTCATCAAGTTTTCCCGAGCATCGGATCGCAAAGCCGAAATAGGCAATTGAGCACCTGTGAAAATCACAGGCTTATTCAATCCATGAAGCATGAAACTCAACATGGAAGCTGAATAGGCCATCGTATCGGTACCATGGAGCACGACAAACCCATCGTAGCTGTCATAGTTTTCATGGATGATGTAGGCCATATCTTTCCAATGCAACATGGACACATTGGAGGAATCAATAGGAGATGGAAAAGAAATAACCGTGATAGCTACGTCCAGATTGGAGAGAATAGGGATTTTATCCAGAATCTGCCCAAAATTAAAAGGGACTAATGAACCGCTTTCATCGTAAGCCATTCCCAATGTACCTCCTGTATAAATAATCAAAACAGAGGAGGTCTTACTTGTTTTTGCCTGGGTATTGAGTCGGACTATCTTATAATTCATAGTCAAAATTCCTTAAATATCGCGAGTGCATTTTCCTTGGTAATCCGAGCAACTTCAGCTGCATTCAGCTGCATCAAATCCCCCACTCGCTCAGCAATATAAGGTAAATAAGCGGGTGTGTTTCTTTTGCCTCTGAAGGGAACCGGCGCCAAATAGGGTGCATCCGTTTCCAACACCAAATTTTCGATTTTTAAATGGGGAAGCACCTGATCCAATCCTCCATTTTTGTAGGTTACCACACCACCAATACCTAGGAGAAAACCAAGCTCAACAATCTGTTGGGCCTGATCGAGATTTCCTGTGAAGCAATGGAAGATGCCTTTAAGCTTACCATCCTGCATTTCCCGCACAATTTCGCTCGTTTCATTCATAGAATCCCGACAATGTAGAACAATGGGTAAATCCAAGCTTTTTGCCCAGGAAATCTGCTCTCGAAGCGCCTGCTTCTGCTCTTCGAAAAAGGATTTATCCCAATACAAATCAAGTCCTATTTCACCGACCGCTGCAAAAGGCCGCTTCCAAAGCCATTCCTTCATAACGGCTAATTGCGCCTCAAAATCTTCCTTCACATCACAAGGATGAAGTCCCATCATCGGAATACAAAATCCCGGATAGGATTTCTCCATTTCCAACATTTCTTCTATGGACTCCACATCGATATTCGGCATGTAAATCCGTTCTACACCTGCTTCCCGAATTTCATTTATCACCGCTTCCCTGTCGGACTCAAATTTGCGAGAATAAATATGCGCGTGTGTATCGATTAGATTCATGAGTAGTTTCTTGATTTCCATTTGGTGGCAGAAGGCCAAAAGTAATAAACAATCGTCAGCAGGGTAATAGGGAAAAGGTAAAAATCAAAAATCAGACTAGTAAAAAGTGAAGGTGATTTCCCAGCCTTTCGGGCAAATTTTATCAAAAAACTTGCCTGCAAAGCAGATTTCAAAAACCAGAGTCCTAATGCCAAAGGGAGATTTAAAAACAGTAAATAGATTATAGCAGGAAAGTAAAAAAACTGCAAAGCCAATAAAGCTTTCATATAAACAGGTAAAGTCATCACCCCATGCATCCACCGTTTCCGTTGAGAAAGTAAATCACCGATAGACCGTTCTGCTTTGGTATTCGCCAATGCTACAGGACTGACTTGATTAAAAATCTTAAACCCTTCTCGAAGTATGGATTTGGAAATCTCCAAATCCTCTGTCAAACTAAACTTAATCTTTTCAAATCCTCCACTTTCTTCATAGGCTTTTCTGGAAATACACATATTATTCCCCATTCCTGTGGTCGGGATTTCCCAATCTGAAGCGACCTTAATGAAGCTTAAAGTCAACCACCAATCCAATTCCTGAAATTTTTCAAACAAGCGAATCCCCTTCACTTGGGTAACACCGATAACCAATCCTGTTTTTTCAGAGAAGCCTGCTAAAAGACCCTCAATCCAATTAGGAGGTACTTGGCAATCGGCATCTGTGAAGAATAAGAACTCTCCCTGAGATTTTTTTTCGATGAAAGCGATGGCTTGTGCTTTTGGATTTTTCGCAGGATCAAACTCTTCGACTTTCCAAACCCTTGCATTGCTCTGCTTTTTGCACCACTGACTTAAAATCGAAAAAGTAGTATCCTCACTTTGATCATCGGCAAATAGGAATTCGAGTTTATCAGCCGGATAGTTCAATTTTTCAAAGGATTCCAATAGCCGAGGAAGCTGATTTTCTTCGTTCCGGGCTGCCACAAGAATGGAGACAAATGGGATTTTGTCTAGCTTTTTAACTGGTATGCTTTTCCAAAAGAAAAGGATATGACAAACACCTAATAAAAACTGAACTAGGATGAATGAAATAATAAAACCAATGATCAAATCCATTATAAGGTAGCTGTTTGCAGTCCTCTTTCCTTTATTTGATCCAAAAACTCTGGTAAAAACTTAGGAAGGACTTCCTTTGTCTTTTGCTGATCATGAAAAACGACAATGGAACCTAGTTCCAGTTTTTCCAAACTTGTTTCCAAAATGCTCCGAGGACTTAGCTTGGGATCATAATCTCCTGACAATACATCCCACATCACAATTGTTTTTTCTTTGGCTACTTTTCTTGCCTGAGCAGGTGTCATCCAGCCGTAAGGAGGACGAAAAAGAGGAGTCTGTATTGCCAAAACTTCCTGCAAAATCAGATCACACTTTCTGATATCTTCCAAATAACTATCCTTTCCAAAGCGGAGACCATGTAAATGATGAAATGTGTGATTCCCGATGGAATGTCCTGCCTGAAGAACCCTTCCTGCCAGTTCGGGATGTTTTCGCACATTATCTCCCACCATGAAAAAAGTTGCCTTTTGATTCCTTTTTGCAAGTTCGTCCAGCACATAATCTGTCACACCGGGAACCGGTCCATCGTCAAATGTCAAGAAAACAGCCTCGTCTGCATCCTTTTTTTGCCAGATTCGGTGAGGAAAAATTCGCTGTATCCAAATAGGTGTTTTATGTATGGGAACCATAAAAGAAACGGAGGCTAAATAATGTCAAATCATCTCGAAGTGGTTCCTTTCCTCTGAATTCTTTTAGGTTTTTCAAAAACTCTTCATGGAAAACCCGAGGATCTACACAAATATGACCGGAAACAAAATCCTGAAGTCTAATATCCCCAAATTCCTCATCCTCTTCATCCATCACCTCCGTCAATCCATCTGTATAAAGATGGATGGTAAAATCCCCTGTCAATTGCCTACTGCCCAATTCCAAGAAAGGAAGTTCATCAAATGCCCCTAAAATAGTCGTACCTGCTTCGAGCAGTCCCGTTTTCATTTTATCCTCTCGACAAAGAATCGGAGGATTATGGCCTGCATTCACAAAGTCAAGCTTCCCGTTTCTGAAATCGAATTTCCCCAGAAAAAAGGTGATAAATCGCTCCCCTTTGGTATTTTCAAATAGTGTATAATTCAATTGGCGAACAACGGTCTCCAAAGAGGCATTGCTTCTGAGTAGGGTTCGTAAAGCTGCCTGAAAATTAGACATGAGCATAGCCGCAGCCATTCCTTTTCCGGATACGTCCGCTACACAGAAATAAACCACATCATCTCCATGCTGAATCAGGTCATAATAATCCCCACCCACCATACTGTGTGGAATGTAGGTTACCTTTGCCTGCAATTTCCCATCCTGTGGTAATTCGCTGGGCAATAGCATTTGCTGTACCTGAGAGGCAATTTCAATTTCCCGATTCAATACCTCCTGTTGAAGCTGTTTTCGAGCAAACCGCTTATTCTCCAACGCCACCACCAAAATATTGGCCAAGGCCTGTGTGAAATCTAAATCTATTTCAGCATCCGTATTCTTCCGCTTAAAGAATAAGATAGCCAGCATTTTATCCTTGTGATATACCGGCAGGTAGGTTTCTAGCTCCTCAAAAGAAAATCCTTCCGATAAATGGAGCTCCAAGCGATGCCGATCCTTGTGTTCCTTGATCTGATCAAATGAAATTACACTCGGAACCGAACCTTTGATTCCATGTGAGATTTTCTTTTCAAAGCCCTTCTCGGATCGGACGTAAAGTAATAAAGAGCGGATATTCAAATGCACCAAACAGGTAAACTTGAAAATATCTGCCAATACATGTTCAGGCTGGTTTTCATTGATCGCCTGCGTGATTTCCAGGAGAGATTTTAACTCCAGCTCTTTACGTTGATATTTTTGGTTCTCAGGTGACAAAATCAAAGGGCATTATGGGCCATGAGGCCTTTCTTTGTAGCTAAAAACATCATCTCTTTCCCATTCTCTAACACATTAACAGCACCAAATAACTCATCATCCGGTGCCGAAAGGCACTTGATAAATGCCTTTTGAAAAAGAGAATGTAAGGCAGAAAGAAGACGATCTTCTGACCAACCCAAAGTTTCTTGAAGATATGCATAGGGCTGGACAAAATAGAGCTCGTCTAAAAGGTCAAATTCATCTTCAGTCATTTCCATGATTCCCAAAATTAACATTTCCTTGAATCCTTCGGCCTTTCCATCGGTAATTTCCCCTAAAAGCTCCTATTCCCGTGAATATCGCATACCATGGATGCCACAAACTGGTCATCAAGTAAGCCCAAAATGGTGGAGAAAATCCAAAAAACCTTGCAACTGATCCCAAGGCAAAGAATTCAGCAAAAACCTTGAGACACCAAATCAGCATCACCCACATCAGACCCCAAGACTGCCAAAAAATCAGACTTAGAGAAGCCAACCAAATCAGTTGCAGCACCAAAATTAAAAAAGCGGAAGCTGCATGAGTGAATGATTGATGAGCTTTCCACTTTCCTGCCCAGCGAACCCGCTGATTATACAAAGTTCGCCAAGTTTTTTCCGGTTCTGTCAGAACCAATGATTTCTTTGATGGCAAATACTTGGTACTTTCCGGCCCATAGTGATGGACTATTTTTTTTAATAGAAACTCGTCATCTCCTGATAGCCACTGCTCATTCCCCAGATAACCCTGAACAGCCTCAAACGCTTGTTTCCGAAAGGCTAAATTTGCCCCGCTGCACATTAAAGGTGATTTCCTAGCAAAGGAAACTCCCGTTATCAATTGAATACTAGCCCAGTCCAAAAGCTGAAAAAAGGCGAGAAATGAATTGGTTGATCGGACTAAAACAGGACCTGCAACCAATTGGACAGTAGAATTTTCAAAAGGCCTAATTAAGGTTTGAAGCCAATTTGGATGAAAATCACAATCCGCATCGGTGCTCACAAGGATTTCACCACTAGCTTTAGAAACTCCCATTTGCAATGCGGCTTTTTTACCCACACCATTACTTGAATAAATTCTAAAGAAAGGATTTGCCCCAAGCAACTCTCGAAGGACCTTAACAGAATCATCTTCACTTTGGTCGTCAATGAAGATTATTTCAAGATTTTGGTATTGAATTTTTTGAAGATTTAGGATTAAAGCAGGAAGTCTTTTCGCTTCATTTCGAATAGGAATCAACAAGCTTACTTTGAATTCAAATCCATAAAGAGGTTGACTTTGACCCATAGTTTTCACCCATACCCTTTTCAAATAGGCTAGCAAAAGCACATAGATTAAGGACCAGAGCAAATAAAAACTTAGCATCTTTTCGGCTATCTTGCGAGGGTGAGTAAAGAAGCTAAAAAACCCTCAAAGGAAAAAATCATTTTAGGCATAGATCCAGGCACCAATGTAATGGGCTATGGATTGATTTTGACTGAAGGCAAGCAATACAAACTCCTTCAGTATGGAGTCATTCACCTCAAGAAATACGGAAGCCATGAACTGAAGCTCAAAAAGATTTTTGAGCGGATTACCGGAATTTTAGAAGAATACATGCCGGATTCGGTAGCTTTGGAAGCCCCTTTTTATGGAGCCAACGTACAATCCATGCTCAAACTGGGAAGAGCCCAGGGAGTAGCTATGGCGGCGGCTTTAGCTCGTGAAATCCCCATCACCGAATACTCACCCAAAAAGGTAAAACAATCCGTAACCGGCAACGGTAATGCCTCCAAGGAACAGGTTGCTGCCATGCTTCAAACCCTATTCAAACTGGAAGAGCTTCCCAAACTCCTGGATGCCACAGATGCATTGGCTGTAGCTCTTTGTCATCATTTTCATGAAGGCCGAGTCCAAAGCCGTGGAAGGTCGGCTGGTTGGAAATCTTTCATTGAGGAAAATCCGAATAGAATAAAAAAATAAAGAGGCTTTAAAAAAAAGCCTCTTTTGTCAGCCCGAGCGAAGTCGAATACCCTTCATCCTCACTCAGAATATCATTTGGAATCTTTAAGCTAGTCCGAGAATTAATATTTGCGATAAATATCGTAACCTATGGAAAGTTTTAAGACCCGGTTTTTGACATCTGTGTCGTAGTAATTCAGACTTGATAAACCGATGTCATAACTCAATTGGAAATTGATTTTTTCTGTTACATAAGCAGATACTCCAACTACTCCTCCAAAATCATAGCCTTTAATCGGGTCAGTGGCGGTTTGAATATCTCCAGGTTCTTCGCGCTTTCTTGAAATCAAAACCCCTACCTGTGGTCCGGCAAAAACATTTAAAGCAGGGAGGAAATTCAAACGAACCAAAAGTGGAAAATCCACATAATTCAAAGATTCCACGATTACATTTCCATTTGTAGGATTATTGGTTTCAAAACCTTTCTGAGCAAACTGAATTCCCGGTTCCACTTCTAACATCGGTGTTCCTAAGCGATAATAGACACCTCCATGAAATCCTACATTCGCCTTATAATTAGTATCAGAAAAGTT
Organism: Cyclobacteriaceae bacterium; assembly: GCA_013373335.1. GTDB lineage: Bacteria > Bacteroidota > Bacteroidia > Cytophagales > Cyclobacteriaceae > Algoriphagus. The sequence continues at coordinate 14,366 of JABXHZ010000343.1, forward strand.
GGCAGAAGACAAACCTGCTCGAATTCCAAATTGGGCTTGAGCGGAAAAAACTATCCCAAAAAGGAAGAAAAGAGCTAAAATCTTTCTCATATGTTCTAGATGTTTTAAATTTCAGATAAAACTAGTGGATCAGGATAATTAAATATAGAATCTCCTAGAATTTTTATTACTCCCTATGATAAAAACGGGTCTTTTTGAAAATATCGCTGAAGTAAGCGAGGAAGCAAGAAATGCTTTTATCGGCTATTTAGAGGAAATAGATGCTGAAAAAGGCTATAAAATGGAAAAGGCCGGCGAGGTCAGCAATTACCTTTTTTACATTGCACAAGGTTCGGCAAGAAGTTTTTATATCCGCGACAATCGGGATATCACTGTTTCTTTTTCACTTGAAGGGGAATTTGTAACCGCCATGCACTCATTTATCACAAGAAGCCCAAGTTACGAAACGATAGAAACCCTAGAAAAATCATTATTATATAGAATCTCCTACGAGAATTTACAGCGATGTTTCCAAGAATTTCAGGATTTGGAGCGTGTCTATAGGATCATTCTAGAGAAGTACTACATTGCTCTGGAAGAGCAAATGATCTTTTCCAAATTCAAGTCCGCAAAGGAGCGCTACTTGGAACTGATGGAGAAAAAACCTAAGATCATCCAAAGGGCATCCGTGGGGCATATCGCCTCTTTTTTAGACATGACCATCGAAACACTCAGCCGAGTCCGGTCCAAGATCTGATATTTTGACTTTTGTCAAGGTAGGGTTTAAGGGAATAACTTAGATTTGAAATCTATCTTCCCAGCAACCCCCCGAATTATGAAAAAATCTTATGCTCTTCCGATTTTCCTTCTTTTTATACTAATTATTCAAGCTTGCGGAGAGACAAGCAATGAGCAACTTTTCGATTCCAGTACACTTCCCAAGCGTTCCGCAGATGAAGTGGAAGGAGTGGTAGAAGATTTCATCCTAGCAGAAGACAACCAAACGGTTGAAATCGGCGAAGGCTTTTTCGATCTAAAAACCCAATTAATTCTGGATAGCAAGGAAAATATAACCATCAAAGGAGCTGGTATGACCAAAACTGTCCTTTCATTTCGGAACCTAAAAACAGGTGGGGAGGGCATGAAGATTGTCGGAAAAAACATCACGGTTCAAGATTTGACTATTGAAGATGCTCCAGGGGATGGAATCAAAGCTCAGCATACCGATGGGTTGACACTTCGAAGAGTGCATGTCACTTGGACTCATGGCGACAAATCAAAAAACGGAACCTATGCTTTGTATCCAGTTCAGTGTAAAAATGTCCTGATTGATGAATGCATTGCTGCTCATTCCAGAGATGCCGGAATATATGTCGGACAATCTGAAAACATCATCGTAAAAAATTCTTTGGCCTACGGAAATGTGGCTGGGATAGAAATAGAAAATTGTGACAATGCAGAGGTTTTTGGAAATACAGCCCGAAATAATGCAGGTGGGATTTTAGTTTTTAATCTTCCTGGGCTTCCCAAATCTGATGGCCGTGGTACTAAAATCTACAACAACCGAATCATCGAAAACAACCATAAAAACTTTGCTACCCCAATTGGGGAGGGCCCAAATGGAAATACTGTTACCATGATCCCTCCTGGTTCAGGAGTAGTTCTTTTGGCAGCAAAAGAAGTAGAGGTTTATGGGAATGAAATCTTACGGAATAAAACTGTCGGGGTAGCCGTAGCAAGCTATCAAATCACAGGATTCCCAACAGATGCACCCAATTGGTCTCCCTACACTACGGATATTTTCATTCATGATAATGATTATGATCGGAGTAAAGGAATCCCGGATTTAACCCGCGAATTAGGTCAATTGATCAGTTTATACAATGCCCATGGAAAAGCCCAAACGCAGGATATTGTTTATGATGGGATTTGGGATGAAAACAAAGGCAAAAAGATTGAGGATAATCCCATGAATATCTGTATTTCAGAACCTGAAATTCAAGACCTTTTATTTACCCGATTTGATTTGAGTCAGGGAGAAGACAATATCCAAAGTTATCCTGAAGTTGCTCCCTTTTCTCAATGTAATGTATCTGTGCAAACGGATGTCACTGAAATTGCAAGCCGATGAAAAGACATGCCCTTTTTCATCAAATCTTAGGTTGGTTTTTTGCCCTACTTCTCTTTTCAGCCTGTAATTCGGAAAAAGGGAAAGAAGCTATTGCATCCTTTGATCCCCAAAAGGAAGCGGAAGAAGCTGATGGCAATTTTCCCTACAAATGGCTGTCCACCTATGGCTTTTTCGAAGGCGATTTAAAAAACCTATCTCCAAATGATGCCCTTCTTCCCTATGAACCAGCCTCGTCCCTTTTTACTGACTATGCACACAAGTCTAGATTTGTGTGGATTCCTGAAGGGGAGAAAGCAAAAATATCTAATGATGAACTTAACCTGCCGATTGGATCTGTTTTAATCAAAAACTTTTATTATCCAGGTGACTTTTCCAAACCGACCGGAAATCGACGGATAATCGAAACCCGGCTAATGATCCATCAAGCAAATGGATGGGAAGCTTTCCCTTATATCTGGAATGACAGCCAAACAGACGCAATCCTAAAGGTAGTGGGAGGTGAAACACAAGTGAAATTCCGGGATGAAAATGGAAAGAACCAAGTGATCAATTACCTGATCCCTAATAAAAATCAGTGTAAGACCTGTCATAACAAAAATGAGAAATTGGATCCTCTCGGAGTAGCCGTGAAACATCTTAACTCTCCAAAGGAATTAGATGGAGAGTTAGTTAATCAATTGGCCTATTGGACAAAAAGAGGAAAACTCGAAGGGTTTTTAAGCGAAAATCAACACCCGAAAATGGTTGATTATTCCAATGAATCCCTTCCACTTGCAGACCGGGCAAAAGCTTATTTAGATATCAATTGTGCCCATTGCCATCGGGAGGAAGGTCCGGCCTCTACTTCAGGGCTTTTTCTAGGGTATGAGCAGACAGACCCTCTCAAATTGGGAATAAACAAAACACCAGTGGCAGCAGGGAATGGAGCCGGAAGTTTTCAATTTGACGTTGTGCCCGGAAAGGCAGAGGAATCAATATTGATTCACCGAATGAATAGTACCGAAGTGGGTGTAGCCATGCCGGAAATCGGAAGGACTACCATTCATGAAGAAGGGGTTGAGCTGATCAAAGCATGGATTAATTCCCTAGAATCAAATTCTAATTGATTACCTTCTTATCAACATAATTTGAGTTGAGAATCCCTAGCGCTCCCATATATTTTAAGTCAAAAGTCAAAACATCCCCGACTTTGTACTTATTGGGATTGTTACCCAGATTCATAATCAGCATATCCGAGCTTGCACCTAAAATCTCAATTGATTCATCGGTGGGAAGCAAATATTTAGGATCTACATCCAAAAGCCCTATATCCACAATGGCTCGAAAAGAAGTCCGTCCGTACAGATCCTCGTCAATTTCTGCTACTTC
>JABXHZ010000031.1 GCA_013373335.1 Cyclobacteriaceae bacterium
GTTTCGATCTCAGCTTGCAATTGATTCAACAGGTTGTATAATCCAAAATAGGTTCGGTTGATGTATAAACCATGACGTGAACCTCTAGCTTGTCGTGATTTTTTAAACATTTTGTCATTGGAAATCCGATCTCCTAACTCAAAAATCTGCTCGAAGAAACCATCATCCGCGAAATCGAACCGATCGGCATGGAAAGGTTTTCCCAATAAGGAAATCATCTCTTTGAAGACACCTTTGAAATAGATCTTTTCTTCCTCTGTATCTTGATCTGAGATGAACTCCAGACTGTAGAAAATCTGATTTAGCTCCTCTTCTTTTATCAGTAAATCTTTTTTAATCAATGAAAAATAGCCGTGGTAGAAATCTTCAGGAATAACCTTCACACATCCAAAATCAATGATTCCAAGAACATCTCCTTCCTGAACAATAAAATTGCCGGGATGTGGGTCTGCATGAACTTGCATTAGGTTATGTACCTGATGATGATAAAAGTCCCAAAGGGCCTGCCCAACTTGATTTTTCGATTCTTGACTAGGATTAGTCTCCATCCATTCTTTGATGTGCAAGCCTTGAATCCAATCCATTGTGATGATCCTATCACAACTTAAATCATCATAGTAATTAGGAAAATTCAGGTTTGGAATATGTGAACATGCCTGAGAAATCTCCCGAGATCGTTCTACTTCAAGCAAATAGTCTGTCTCTTCCAAAAGCCTTTCTTCCACTTCTTCCATGTAATGATCGAGCTCCTTCTCATTCATATTCAAAAGGCGAAGCGCAAAAGGACGGACAAGTTTCAAATCCGAACTAACTGAGTCCGCGACCCCCGGGTATTGAATTTTTACAGCCAATAGCTTTTCACCTTTAGTAGCTTGATGAACCTGGCCAATAGAAGCCGCATTGACAGCTGATCTGGTAAAGGTGTCAAAGAGCTGCTCGGGGCCTTTCCCAAAATATTTTTGAAAGGTTTTGACCACCAAAGGATAGGAAAGTGGAGGTGCCGAATACTGCGCCATAGTAAACTTATCCTGATAGGCACGAGGCAGCAGGTTTTTGTCCATGGACATCATTTGAGCAACCTTCAATGCAGATCCCTTCAGTTGACTGAGGGACTTATAAATATCCTCTGCATTCGACTGGTGAAGGGTTTCTTTATCCAATGAAGGATTTACCATCTTTTTAGCGTAATGGCGAACATAATTACCCCCAACCTTGGCGCCTGTAGAGATAAATTTTGCAGCACGCTGGACTTTGGAAACCGGGATGGATTCCTGTTCTTTCAGTTTTTCAGCCATACTTATTTGCTTTGATAAAGGAACTTGGCAAAATCAATAAAACTATCAAGGGCACTTTTCCCCATTAAGTCAAAAGCAAGATTGACCGATTTTTCAATAGCTGCATCAGTTTTTTCAAACCCTGGAGATTGATCCTTTAACCAATAATTGAAGACAAAAAGAACTTGCAACCAAAGGGCTTCATCATATCGCTCGGATATAATTGGCCTATTCGCTATTTCTTGCGTCTCCTTTCCTTCTAAAATAATCTCAGCCGCAAAGTCCTTAAACTTGGATCGAAACTCTTTTAACTCGGCTGGAAAAGAGTTCAGGGATTTTGTCTTATCAGAATATAAGCTTAGCAAATAAGACCTGTTGTTTTTGAGGACTTCAATCCAAGTGAACAAAAAGCCTAAAAATTTCTCTCTTGCGGAATATTCTTTATAAACTTCTTGGGACTCCAATTGAGTAACTGTCTCTTCAAAAATCTGAGTCCAGATTGCTGATTTGATTGCTTCAAAAGAAGTAAACCACGTATAAAACTCTCCTTCTGTCATCTTAAGCTCCTTGGCAAACTTAAATATGGAAGCCGGTTCTTTTCCATGCTCCAATACGTGATGCTGATAATTCTCAAGGATTATCTTTCGATGATCTTTTTTTGATGTTTTCTTCTTTGCTGTAGTTTCCATGAATGGATAATTGGTTTGGAAGGATAACACCAGATAAGAGCATGAGGTTTAAATAAAGCCATAAAAAAACCGAACCATTTGGTTCGGTTAATGAGATCAAATCAATCTTCCCTTACTTTTTCCACCACTAGATTATGATTGGTGTAAATACAGATATCAGCTGCTATCTGCAAACTTTCCCGGACCATTTCTTCAGCAGAAAGCTGGGGAGCAAATTTTTTCAAGGCTCTGGCAGCCGACTGGGCGTACATACTTCCTGAACCAATCGTCGCGATTTCCATATCCGGTTCGATAACATCTCCGGTACCAGAAATGATTAAAATATCTTCTTTATCCGCCACGATCATCATTGCTTCCAATTTGCTGAGCATTCGGTCCATTCGCCATTCTTTGGCAAGTTCTACGGCTGCCCGCTTCATATTATTACCAAAAGCCCCAAGCTTTTCTTCAAACTTTTCCAATAAAGTAAATGCATCTGCTGTAGAGCCTGCAAAACCAGTTACGATTTTTCCGTTTTGAAGCACACGGATTTTTTTCACGCTACTTTTGGCAACTGTATTTCCCAAGGTCGCTTGTCCATCGGCACCAATTACGGTTTGTCCATTATGCCGAATAGCAACGACGGTAGTTGATTTAATTTTTTCCATGAGGATAAAAGTTTTCTTGTTTGAATTTCAAGTATTGACATCCCTACTCAAGTAGGTTGGAAATAACAACCAATAACTGTTCTAAAGCAAAAAGTCCTGCGAAAACAGGACTTTTTGACAGGTTATTGATTAAATCAAAATTCTGACCGGATCTTCAAGGAGCCCTTTAAGGGTTTGAAGGAAAGCAGAACCAACTGCTCCATCTACCACTCGGTGGTCACAGGAAAGGGTAACTTTCATTACATTTCCAATCTTCATTTGTCCATCCTTCACTACTACTGTTTCTTTGATTCCGCCAACAGCGAGAATACAGGCATCTGGTGGATTGATAATGGCTGTAAATTCTTCGATACCAAACATTCCCAAATTAGAGATAGTAAAGGTATTTCCTTCCCAATCTTTTGGTTGTAATTCTTTGTTTTTAGCCTTTCCTCCAAGGGTTTTAGCCTCGTTGGAAATTTGAGAAAGAGATTTGCTATCTGCAAAACGGATTACAGGTACCAAAAGCCCTTCTTCTACAGCTACAGCCATACCGATATGGATATGATCGTTGTATCGAATTTTATCTCCTAGCCAGCTAGAGTTCACTTTAGGATGCTGTCGCAAAGCTGCCGCTGCAGCCTTGATCACCATATCGTTGAAGGAAATCTTTACTGGAGAAACCTCATTCATACTCTTTCGAGCTTCGATGGCCTTGTCCATGTTGATCTCCATGGTGAGGTAGAAATGCGGAGCACCGAATTTACTTTCAGACAGACGCTTCGCAATCACCTTACGCATTTGCGACACATTCTCTTCACGGAAACTTTCTTGACCCAATGCTGGAGCTGTAGACCCTGCAACTGCGGCCACAGGTGCAGCAGCCGGTACGAAGTTTTCTACATCACGCTTGATTATTCGACCACCTTCACCAGTCCCTGGAACTTGTCTTAAATCAATTCCCTTTTCCTCAGCAATTTTCTTTGCGAGAGGAGAAGCTTTAACTCTTTCTCCATCCGCTAAAACTGGAGCAGGTGCTGTGGGAGCAGCTACAGGTGCAGAAACAGTTTCTTGCTTAGGCTCAGGTTTTGTTTCAGCTTTTGCCGGAGTTGCTTCTTCGGCAGGGGCTCCTGTTGTTTCTTGCTCGTGAGCTTTTAATAAGGTTTGGAAATCGGCTCCTTTTTCACCGATAACAGCAATTACGCCATCAACAGGAACGCTATTACCTGCTTCCACACCGATATATAAAAGCGTACCATCCTCGTAAGATTCGAGCTCCATGGTCGCTTTATCCGTTTCAACTTCTGCGATAATTTCACCCGATTTGATATCATCGCCTACTTTTTTCAGCCAAGATGCAATTGTCCCTTCTTGCATAGTGTCAGACATCTTTGGCATGGTGATGACAGTAGCATTGATAGCAGAAGCATCTATTTTCTCGGCAACTTTTTGAGGAGCTGCTGGTTTTACTTCTTCAACGGGTTTTTCTCCTTTGGTCTCAGAGGCTGCACCATTTTCTGTAAGAAGATGGTCAAACTTCTCCCCTTTTTCTCCAATTACTGCAATAATTCCATTTACAGGAACCGCCTCTTTTTCTTTTACTCCGATATGTAATAGGACACCCTCATCATAGGATTCTAGCTCCATGGTCGCTTTGTCAGTTTCTACTTCAGCAAGGATATCACCTGGCTTGACAGTATCTCCAACTTTTTTTAACCAAGCAGCGATCACCCCTTCTTCCATGGTGTCACTCATTTTAGGCATTCTAATTACTTCGGCCATAGGTTTTTGCGCGCTTATCGTTTTTTAAAGTGTCCAAAAATAGTTTTTATAAACTCTTTATTCAAATTTAGACTTGTATTTTCGAGCAGATGATTTTGGGCTTTACCGCAACAAAAATATGCCATTAATTCCCAATAGTAGCTACCAACGACCTAAGTGGCTGTTTAACCGTCATTTGGAAACCATCTATCCTGCCCTGTTTCGAAATGTGGATCTCCGAAAACCGAATACAGAACGTATTTCCACACCTGATGGAGATTTTTTGGATTTAGACTGGTACCTAGCCAATAATCGACGGTTAATTATCATCTCTCATGGTCTTGAAGGAAACAGCACAAGACCTTATATGTTAGGGATGGCACGGATTTTTTTGAAAAATAAGTATGATGTTTTGACTTGGAACTACAGGGGTTGTGGAAAAGATTTAAACCAAAAACCCATTTTTTATCACTCCGGAGCTACTTATGATTTGGATACAGTGGTAGGCCATGCCGCCCAAAAATATGATGCTATATCTTTGGTAGGTTTTAGCCTCGGAGGAAACCTTACTTTAAAGTATCTCGGTGAAAAACTTTCCAAGGACAAACCCATTGAAAAAGGGGTTGCCATTTCAGTTCCTTTACATCTTTCATCCAGTAGTCAAAAGATTTCAAGCGGAGAGAACCAACTTTACTCTAAACGCTTTCTGAAAACACTCCGTGAAAAAGTCATTCGGAAAGCCCAACATCATCCAGAAGAGATTCCTGTTCACTTTTTGAGGAAAATTAAAACACTGAGTGATTTTGACGACTATTTCACAGGCCCTTTGCATGGGTTTAGTGATGCAGAAGAATATTACCAAGTCAACTCTTCGCTTTTTTTTCTTGACAAGATTAGCAAACCAACCTTCATCTTAAATGCACAAAATGACCCTTTTCTTTCTGATCAATGCTTCCCTGTAAAACTCGCTAAAGAGCTAGATGATGTTTATTTTGAATTTCCAAAACAAGGTGGGCACGTGGGATTCTCAGTACCGGGAACAAATGCTCCTTACTATTCTGAAAAAAGAGCATTTGAATTTATAGAAAGGGATTTCTAACTTCCGCAAACAAAGAATCAGCAAATGTGCGGACGATATTCCCTCAGTAAAAGTAAAATTGAACTGGAAGAGCGCTTTCAGGCAGAAATGCTTGCAGACTTCTCACCACGATACAACATTGCCCCAACTCAATTGGTGCCGGTTATTACCTCAGACAGTCCGAAAGGGTTTTCCTTCTTTTATTGGGGAATTACTCCTGAGTTTGGACGCAATAAACCGGTTTCTCAAAAACTCATTAATGCCAGAGCCGAATCCGTTCATCAAAAGGCTTCCTTTAAAAATTCCTTCAAAAGGCGTCGCTGCATAGTCCCAGCAGATGGCTTTTACGAATGGAAGAGACTGGGAAAAAAAACAACCATACCACACCGATTTACTTTAGAAAATGACGCCCTTTTTTCCTTTGCAGGGATTTGGGACGAGTACGAAACAGTAGATGGAGAAAATCAACATACCTTCTTGATTTTAACTACAGAGCCTAACCAACTCGTGGCTGATGTTCATGATCGTATGCCTGTAATTTTGGACCGGAACTCGGAAAAAAAATGGCTAGACACTTACAGTTCGGAAGAAGAATTGATTGATTTGCTGAAGCCCTTTGCAGCCGATCAAATGATCAGTTATCCAGTAAGTCCATTGGTCAATTCCATCAAAAATGACAGTCCAGCTTTGATTCGAAAGACCTCTCCAATGGACCAACATGGAAATTACACCTTATTTGGTTAAGCACCAGCTATAAAATCCTCTTTTGTTTTCCAAGCCGTCGTTCGGATATTTGTTGACTTAGAGAAACCCAAAAAACTGATGAGAAAATCCAAGATTCTTGGCGTAGGACATTGTGTTCCAGATCGTATCATTACTAATGAAGAATTGTCCAAAATGATGGACACCAATAATGAGTGGATAGTTGAACGGACAGGAATTCATACTCGGCATTGGTTTACCCCTGGAAAAGACACCATTACCTCTCTCTCCAAAGAGGCTACAGAGATCGCTCTCAAGCGGGCAAATTTAACAGCCAAGGATATCGATTTTATAGTTTTCGCAACTATCACTCCGGATTATTTCATTCCTGGAAATGGGGTTTTACTTCAGAGGGAACTTGATTTTGATAATATCGGCGCGTTGGATATTCGGAATGCCTGTTCAGGATTTATTTACGCACTTTCTATTGCAGACCAATTCATTAAAACCGGAATGTATGACCGGGTTCTAGTAGTTGGTGCTGAAATCCAATCTTCTGCCTTGGACAAAAGTGATGAAGGTCGATCCAGCTCTGTGATTTTTGCTGATGGTGCAGGGGCCGTCGTTTTGGGACCAAGTACATCCGAAAACTCTGGGATTCTTTCTACACACCTTCATTCTCAGGGTAAATACGCCGAAGAACTTTACTGCAAAGACCCAGGAAGTAGCCGCGAGGTCCGGCTTTCACCAGAACTCATCGAGTCGGGAAGCTTCTTTTTGAAAATGAATGGAAATGCGGTATTCAAGCACGCTGTAGTCCGATTTATGGAAGTTATCCAAGAGGCTTTAGATTACAATGGATTAGACAAATCAGCGATTGATCTCCTAATCCCGCACCAGGCTAATCTACGCATCAGTCAATACATTCAGCAAAAGCTGGAACTTCCTGATGAAAAAGTGTTCAATAACATCATGCACATGGGGAATACCACTGCAGCAACTATCCCAATTGCTATGAGCGAAGCTTGGGAGCAAGGTAAAATTAAAGAAGGTGATTTAATTTGTTTGGCTGCCTTTGGATCTGGATTTACTTGGGCTTCGGCTCTTCTTCGTTGGTAAAATGAACGAATTGGATTTAGACTTATGGGGTGATGAGACACTGATCCGCAGACAAAACCAGTTAAAATATCAATTTTGGGACTTGCTAGGTAAAGTCGGAGATGAGTTTTCGCAAGACTTCCTTCACCAAATACACCCCAGTTCAAAAGGTAAAAAACTTGCCCAAGGACAGGACTTAGGAGGACTTCCCTACCAAGTCTTGGATATCATCAGGGATTTTGACTTTGATAATGGCTTGAATATCCGCCTTCTTCATTGGTTTGGAAAAGGGGTGTTTTTATTCTTTTTACTCGGCAAACAGAGATTTCCAAAATTTGATTTTGCAAAAATTGGCTTAATCCCATGCCAAACTGAAAGCCCATTTGATTATGAAGAAATTCTAGATCAAGATAAAAAACCGATCAGGAATACGTCCAACTTAAAATATCAACAGGGGTATTTACGTTTAACTATTTCGGAAAGTGTGGATCAAAACTTCCAAAACTGGACTCAAGAAATTAAGAGAGCATTGGAAGTTTTGGAAAGGCATTCGGCAAAACCTGATAATTGATTTATTTTTAACCAATACTAGACAATCTCCGTACTAATATTCTAAATTGGTAAAGATTATTGCCTCCAAAGCCAATAAAATTCTGATTACAAACCTTATGAGATACTTACTCATTCTTCTTTTTTTTAGTTGCACATCACTTTTTGCCCAGGAAAATCAACTGGTAAAACAATATAGCCAAGATTCAAGCCTATTAGCTACCGGTGTAATTAACAATCAGATGCGCCAGGGTCTTTGGAAAATCTATGATGCAAAAACCAACAAACTCGTCACTTCAGGAACATTTGAAAATGGACAGCGGGAGGGAACTTGGACTTCATACTTTCCCAATGGAAAAAAATGGGCAGAAGTAGAATACAAAGAGGGTAAGCTTTTTGGCCCAAGTGTACTATATGATGAAGACGGGTATCCTATTCGCGAAATGATCTTCAAGGATAGTATCCTAGTAGGAAAATATGTGGAATATTATGGAAAAACCGGAAGACCTGCAGGTGTGGATCCGCGACAAGTTTCTTTAGAGGGTTCATTTGAGGAAGGAAAAAGAACCGGTCAATGGATTAAGTATTTCTTTAATGGAGTGACCTCTGTCAGAGAATTTTATGAAAAAGGTTTACGCGAAGGCCCTTATCTAGAATACGATTCCTATGGAAACTTAATCTTGGAAGGCAACTATAGACAAGGCCAAATGGAGGGTATTTTCAAAAGATATGCCTTCGGAAATCAAGTTTATGAAGAGGGTGAATATAAAAACGGGAAAAAGGTAGGAAAATGGATCCGCTATTTCCCAGAAACCAAGGTCGTAGA
>JABXHZ010000351.1 GCA_013373335.1 Cyclobacteriaceae bacterium
ACGTATTAGCAGTAATTGTAGGATTAGTCATTTTCAGTATCCTCAGTTTTTTGCTGCTTTTTGGACTGATAGGCATTATTGCGGCATCAGGTGAACAAGAAGTTAAGGTTGAGGAGAATTCAATTCTTCATCTTAACCTTAACGGAAGAGTATTGGTCGAGCGAACTTCGGAAGACGATCTCAACTTTGGCCCATTGGGGAATCCATTTGGTGGAAGCCTTCAAGCTGGCATGATCAATCTTAAAAAGGCTATCAGAGAAGCAAAAACGAATGAGAAAATTCAAGGCATCTATCTGAATACCGGATTGATAATGGCTGGACAGGCTAATTTGTTGGAGCTTCGTGAGGAGCTGGAAAGTTTTAAAGAATCCGGAAAATTCATCATTGCCTATGATGAGGCCTATTCAGAAGGCGGTTATTATTTGGCTTCTGTCGCTGATGAGATTTACTTGAATCCTTTGGGAGCCATCGACTTTAATGGTTTGGCCTCAGAAGTAATTTTCTTAAAGGGCTTCTTTGAAAAAGTAGGAATCAAACCGGTAGTGTTCCGAGTAGGAGAATTTAAAAGTGCGGTTGAGCCCTTTATTTTGGATAAAATGAGTCCTGAAAACAGACTTCAGACTGAATATTTTTTGGAAGACATAAACAATAATATGATTCAGGCGGTAGCCGAGTCCCGAAACGTATCATTTGATAGTATGCAGCTGATCAATGATCAAATGTTGGTTCGAAAAGCCCAAGATGCAGTTACTTTTCATTTAGCAGATAAACTTGCATATGAAGATGAAGTTCATGCTATTCTTCGGGAAAAATTGGGATTAGGGGAAGATGATGAAATCAAGACAATCAATGCAACCAATTTAGGTTCAGTTGCAAAAAGCCAAAACCTAACTTCAAAAAACCGGATTGCCGTGATTTTGGCAGAAGGTGAAATCGTAAGTGGAAACGTTGATGGGGTAATCAGCTCTGATAAATTTGCTAAAGAGATCCGGAAAGCCAGAAAGGATGATAATATCAAGGCTATCGTACTTCGTGTTAACTCTCCCGGAGGCTCAATTTTGGCATCGGAGGTGATTTGGAGAGAAATGAATGAGGCAAAAAAGGCCAAGCCAGTCATTGTTTCCATGGGTGAAGTTGCAGCTTCCGGAGGATATTATATCTCCGCCCCTGCAGATACCATTGTCGCACAACCCAACACCATTACGGGTTCAATCGGGATTTTTGGGCTTTGGTTTAATGTACAAGAACTAATCAACGATAAATTAGGTGTAACCACCGATGTGGTTTCTACTGGTGAACTTTCTGATTTCATGAATGTAGCTAGACCTCTTTCAGAAGCAGAAAAAACCATCGTTCAAAATTCGATCGAAGAAGGATATGAAACTTTTATTTCAAGAGTAGCTGAAGGTAGAAACATGAGCCCTGAAGCGGTAAAAGAAGTAGCTTCAGGCCGTGTATGGACTGGAACCCAAGCAAAAGAACGTGGGCTTGTCGATGTATTAGGTGGTTTAGATACTGCAATCGAAATTGCTGCCGCGAAAATAGACGCAGGTGAGGACTACCGGGTAATTTACTATCCACAAGAAAGACCTTGGTTTGAAAAATTGATGGATGATCTATCCAATAATGTACAGACAAAAATCCTACAAGCTCGACTTGGTGAATATTTCTCCATGTATCAGAATTTGGAGAAAATTAAAAATTACCAGGGCGTACAAGCACGAATGCCACAGGAAATCAAAATCTATTAATCAAAAAAGAGGCTGTCAAAAATTTGACAGCCTCTTTTTTTCAGGCTTTTTGTAATAAAATCATCCAAGCTTTTTCCACATCCCCTTCCTCCAAAACCTCTTGGGCATAGCGATGCAAATGGTCTATCCAACTTGCTTGATCATTTTGAAAGCGGACGCGCATTTCTTCAATTATTGGACTTTTCCCGAAAGCCAAAATCTCTTCTTCGGTAGGAAGACTTTCTACATTCCCTAGCCTACCCAAATTATTCCCAGTCAAAACCGAACTGTTACGAATTTCCCCTGGAATTTGATCCACCCCTATACCCATCGTTCGCAAAGGTTTAGGTATTTCAAAAAGGCAGGGTCCATTGGTTCGAGAATACCAATTGCCTCCTAATCTAGCTACCAAGTCTAGTTTGTGGGGATCAATCACTCCTTGATCATCGAGTATCTCTTCATCCAAATGAACACAAAGAACCTCACAAATCACCAGATTACCAGAGCCCCCTTGATCTCCTAAGGGTTTTACTTCGTTCACTTTACATTCAAAAGAGACTTTAGCCTCCTTGATCCGAGGTGGTTTGACATGAATAGAAGGTATAGGTGTAAAACCTGCCTTCACAAATTCATCAACTCCTTTTGGATACTCCGTACTTGCCAATGACATCTGCTCTACCATTCCGAAATGAACTACATGGATTACAACTTCTGGAACTTCATGAACATTTTCCAAGGTATGTTTGGTGGTATTGTCCCGAACCCGACGGGATGGAGAGAATATCAGAATAGGGGGATTGGTACTGAATAAATTAAAAAAACTAAAAGGACTCAAATTAACGTTCCCTTCAGAATCAATTGTACTTGCGAATGCAATCGGACGAGGTGCAATACTTCCTTGTAGTAATGCATGAAACTCAGGAATTGGTAAGTCTTTGGGATAAATTGTCTTCATTAAATCTTTGGGTTCAGGAGTTCACACTTCAAAAGAGCATATGAATTACACTAAGGCTTTTCATTTCTTCAAATTAAAGGGCATTTTTAAATGATAAACAAAAAGAATTGCAATAGTTCCATGAAGAATCTCACAAATAGTCTCAAACTCGCTTTTTTGATTTTTTCAATCAGTGCATGGTGTGGAAATGCAGTTGCTCAATCACACCAACTAGCGACTTTTAATATCCGATGGGATAATCCCAATGATGAGGGAAATTTATGGAAAGACAGACTCCCTCATGTGGCCGCGTTGATTCAGTTCCATCAAATTGGCCTTTTCGGAATCCAAGAAGGTTTGCACCATCAGGTCAACCAATTGAAACAAGCACTTGGCTATAATTATTTGGGTGTAGGTCGGGATGACGGGGCAGAAAAAGGAGAATATACTGCGATTTTTTTTGATCCCAAGGAATTCAAACTGCATGAAGAAGGAACATTTTGGCTTTCCCCTACTCCTGAAAAACCAAGTAAAGGTTGGGATGCAGCCCTAAACCGAATTTGTTCTTGGGGGAAATTTGAGGATTCAGATGGAAAGAAATTTTATGTCTTCAATATCCACTATGATCATATCGGCCAGCAAGCAAGAGAAGAAAGCAGCAAGCTCGTCGTCCAAAAAATAGCGGAAATCAACACCCAAAATCTACCGGTGATTTTGCTGGGAGATTTTAATGTGACGCCTGACAATCCCGCGTACACCACCATCATCCAATCTCCAGGTTGGAAAGACGCACGTTTGATTTCAGCTATTCCATCTTATGGACCTCAGGGGACTTTTACAGGATTCGATTGGGAAGTTTTACCAGACGGAATTATCGATCACATTTTTATCAAAGGTGACGTTCAAGTTCTCCGACATGGAATTCTTAGTGATAATTATGGAAAAAAATACCCCTCGGATCACTTTCCTGTGATGGTAGAAATTGAATTTTAATAACGCTGTAATTAAAAAAGCCCCGATTGGGGCTTTTTTTATGAGTTCATCAACTCTTCGATTTCCTCTGCTTCGATTGGGATATTTCGCATCAGATCAAAATATCCCTTATCCTGAATGACAATATTATTTTCCAAACGAACACCCAAGCCTTCTTCCTGTATGTAAATTCCCGGTTCTACCGTAAACACCATCCCTGTAGTAATTGGGTAATGCATCGTGCCTACATCATGTACATCTAAGCCCAAATGATGGGAAGTACCATGCATGAAATATTTTTTATAAGCAGGCCAATTTGGATCTTGGTTTTTGATATCGGTTTGGTCAATCAATCCCAATCCCAGAAGCTCAGATTGCATAATCAACCCTACTTCTTTATGGTAATCCTGGATCGTTACTCCAGGCCTCAGAATATTCATAGCTTCCCGTTGAACCCGAAGGACTGCATTATAAACTGCTTTTTGTCTATCGGTAAAACGGCCATTCACTGGAATGGTCCGAGTCATATCAGCGTTATAATTTCCATATTCCGCTCCAACATCCATTAATAATAAATCTCCAGCCTGACACTCCTTGTTGTTTTCAATATAGTGTAACACGCAAGCCGCAGGTCCTGAAGCAATAATCGGTTCATAGGCAAAACCCTTACTTCTTCTGCGAACAAACTCGTGGAGGAACTCGGCTTCGATTTCGTATTCAGTAACTCCCGGTTTAACAAAATTCAGAATTCTACGAAACCCTTTCTCCGTGATATCACAAGCTATTTGAAGCTGATCAATCTCCTCTTGCTCCTTCACCCCTCGCAACTCATGCATAATGGGGGCCAATCGCTCATATTCATGAAGCGGATAGCGATCCTTGCAGGACTTTATAAAACGCGCATCGCGGGTCTCTACCACTACCCCAGCCCGCAGGTGTTCATTGGTATTGAGATAAACCCGCTCTGACAAAGCCATGACCGAATTGAATATCAATTCAAAATCTGCAAGCCAATGAATATTTTTTATTCCAGAAGCAGCCTCTGCTTCTTCTTTTGTGTATTTATGGCCTTCCCAAATCGCAATGTGCTCATTGGTCTCCCTTAGAAACAAAACCTCTCTCCAAGCGGGATTTGGGCAATCTGGAGCAATTAACAAAATAGTCTCTTCCTGATCGATTCCACAGAGATAAAACAAATCATTATTCTGCCGAAACTTCATCGTGCCATCAGCATTAGTCGGCATGATGTCATTAGAATTAAGAACAGCAACAGCGTTTTTCGCAAGTTTTTGTGTCAACTTAGCACGATTTCGAATGTAGAGTTCCGCTGGAAGTGGCGTATATTTCATGTCTTAATAAATTTGAAATTGAATCAAGTACCGGTTGGAAAATTGCTTTCTTTGTAAAACCGGAGATTGAAATTGAGATAATCTTCTCAGTATTCCAAAAGACCTTGGAATTTGATTTTTGGTTGGTTAAAAAAGCTATGCATCAAGTAAAAGAACTTGCCAATGGCATTCGAATAGTTCATCAGGAAGTCAGTCATACACGATTGGTTCATTGCGGATTTATTTTAAATATAGGTAGTCGTGACGAGACCAAAGAACAGGAAGGCTTAGCTCATTTTTGGGAGCATATGGCCTTTAAAGGAACCAAAAAACGGAAGACCTTTCATATTCTGAATCGGCTCGAATCTCTAGGAGGAGAGTTGAATGCCTATACGACTAAAGAAAAAATCTGCTTTTATGCTTCCGTCTTGAAGGATCATTATTCAAAGGCTGCCGAGCTGCTCTTTGACATCACTTTCAATTCTACTTTTCCTAACAAAGAAATAGAAAAAGAACGTCAGGTTATCCTGGAGGAAATGGCCATGTACCGGGACTCGCCAGATGATTCTATTCAGGATGAATTGGATGCCTTGGTTTTTGAAAATCATGCTCTTGGCAGGAACATTTTAGGAAATGAAGAAACCGTCGGTAGGTTCACCCAACAGGATTTTTTTGATTTTATCGCTAGCAGATTGGATACATCCCAGATTGTTTTTTCAGTAGTTGGAAATATTTCCTTTTCAAAAGCAGTACGGGCCATTGAAGGAATGCTCACTGAAATTCCAACTAAACGAACCCTGTACATCCGAAGCGGATTTAAGGATTATCAAGCAAAGACGGAGCAAGTCAAGCGAGATATTACCCAGTCCCTTTGTGGTATGGGAAGACCAGCCTATTCTCTTCATGATCCGAAACGTTACAAGCTTTTCCTCCTCAATAACATCCTAGGAGGTCCCAGCATGAATAGCCGACTCAATATGGCTCTTCGTGAGAAGCACGGCCTCGTTTACAGTATTGAATCCAGCTATCAACCTTTTTCGGATATTGGTTTCTTTGGGATATTTTTTGGTACGGAGGAAAAAACCTTGGAGAAGGCCAAAAAAATCGTTCGGAAAGAGCTCAATAGGCTTCAGGAAAAAAAATTGGGGACACTCCAACTTCATATGGCAAAGGAACAAGCAATGGGACAAATGGCCATGGCAGAGGAAAACTATGCCGCCTTAATGTTGGTTTTTGGAAAAAGTCTGGTTGATCATGGGAAAATTGACCCACTCGAACGGATATTCGAACAAATTAGACAAACAACTGCTGAGGAGCTCCAAGAAATAGCAAATGAGGTTTTTGACCCTGCCCAGATCACTTACCTGACTTACCTACCGAATTAAGCATGGAATTCATTGATCCCGAATTATTGTCCTATTGTGAAGCCCACACCAGTGTGGAGGATCCCATTCTTCAAAAGATTACCCGAGAAACCCAAGCAAAGGTATTGATGCCCCGTATGCTTTCTGGGCCATTACAGGGGAAAATCCTTGAATTATTGGTCAAAATGCACCAGCCTAAAACCATACTAGAAATAGGGACCTATACAGGATATTCAGCTATTTGCCTCGCCAAGGGCTTAGGAGCAAATGGCAAATTGATCACACTGGACATTAATGATGAATTAGAAGATCGGGTTCGGGGATTTTTTGAAGAAAGTGGACTAAGCGAAAAAATTGATTACCGATTGGGAAATGCGTTGGATTTAATTCCTCAACTCTCCGGCGAATTTGATTTTGTTTTCATCGATGCGGATAAAGAAAATTACCTAGCCTACTATCAATTAGTAATCAATCGGGTACCTTCAGGTGGATTAATCCTAGCGGATAATGTTCTCTGGTCAGGAAAGGTTTTACCAAAAGGAAGAAAAAAACTGGATAAAGACACGGCTGCCATTTTGGAATTCAACCAATTTGTCCAAGATGATCCTCGCGTAGAAAACTCCCTAATCCCCATTCGGGATGGAATCATGCTAGCAAGAAAGCTATAATCATAATTTAGGAATCATTTTTGTAACAGGGTGAGGCAGTAAAATTCTTACCCTGAAAATGAAGCTTATTTCCAGACTCGCTTTTTTGATTTTTCTTTTGACCGGCCTTTCTTGGGAAGGGTTGGCTCAAATTCCTCAAGTTCCTGCTGAGATGGAATTCGCGGATTTAATCGTCCGTATTAATCCACAAGCCCGAAGAGAAATCCAACTTGATGTGGATGCGCTCTACCGAAGTCCAAAACATTTTCAGATAAAATTGGACCGGGTAAAACTTTATATGCCTTTTGTCGAGCGGGAATTCCAAGCGGTAGGGGTTCCTTTGGATTTAAAATATCTGGTCATTCAGGAAAGTGGCTTAATTGCCGATGCAGTATCCACCTCCAATGCGGTTGGTTTTTGGCAATTTAAACAGGGCACGGCCGAGGAGGTATTTCTTCAAGTAGATAGGCAAATTGACGATCGAAAAAATATCGTCAATTCTTCCCGAGGAGCCGCGCTTTACCTTAAAAAACATAACGCCAGCTTTGACAATTGGATGTGTGCTTTGGTCTCCTATCAAATGGGCTTAGGTGGAGCAAAGGCCTACTTTGGCACAAAATACAATGGAAAACGAATAATCGATGTGGATCGAAATTCCCATTGGTATTTCAAAAAATTCTTAGCTCACAAAGTAGCTTTTGAAGATCAATTGACTGTTTTTACGAGTTCAGGAAGTCCCCGCTTAGTTGAGGTCAAAGTCCAAGGTCCCAGCAGTCTTTCAGACCTAGCCAAAAAATACAAAGTTTCCGAAGATCACCTTGAGGAAATGAATAAGTGGACTTCAAATGGAAAGATTCCCGCTGGAAGAACTTATTCTGTAATGTTTGTAAGCAATGATGAATTGGACTTCAAGCCTGCTATCGTTGAGCGAAATAAATCCTCTAACAATAAAGCCGACTCCTCTCCCAAATACCGTTCAGCAAACTCCTATCCGAGAATTGCTGGAAACACAAGCAAATCGACACAGCCTAATCAAATAACTATCAACGAATTGGATGGGGTTCAGGCAAGCAAAACAACAACACAAGCCACATTTGCAGACCAGATAGGAATGAAGGAGAAAAAATTCCGTCGTCTGAATGATCTCGAATCCGGTGAGCGAATCGAAGCTGGAGAATATTACTACACGGAAAAGAAAAAAACCAAAGCAGAGGTCGAAACGCATATCGTGCAGCCTGGAGAAACCCTTTGGAGTATTTCTCAGAAATATGGAATTAAGCTCTCTTCCTTAAAGGCTAAAAACCGAATTCGGAGAGATCAGGATTTGAAAGCTGGAATGGTACTTAACCTGCAGGAACATAGAAAGCGAGGAGAAGAAATACCCATAGTCCCAATCAAATCAGGAGCAAAAGAGGTGGTAGCTAAGAATAATTCAATAAGCAATACTAATAGGACCGGATCTACTCCACCTTCCACACAGTCCACTTCAAGTTCCGGAAAAAGTCTCACACATGTGGTTTCACCGGGTGAAACGCTCTACGCAATTAGTAAAAAGTATGGGGTTTCCATAGAGCAATTGAAAAACTGGAACCGGATTGGCAACCAAAACATCATCAGTGTGGGACAGAAATTAACTATCTTCAAGCCCTGATTTTAGCCTGTTTCAAAATCCTATGAGCAGATTTTCATTTTTTATATGCCTTATCTTCATGGGGCTTGGGGGAAAGCTACTCGCCCAAGACAGGCAGATTATTCCTGATACGGTCTTGATTAATGGAGACACCTTACTTATGCTTGGTGATTCTTTACTAATCGAAGAGCCGGTTAAGGAAATTTTTTGGAAAACGGGAGGAAACTACAACTTAAATATCCAACAGGTTACCTTGAGTAATTGGGCTGCTGGGGGTGCTTCATCGTTTGCTTTAAATTCCGGTATATCCCTTTTTGCCAATTACAAAAAAGATAAGAAAGTCTGGGATACCCAACTTACCATCAATCTGGGATTTAACCGACAATCGGATCGGCAATACAAAACACGAAAGACCAATGACAATTTCGTGTTTGTAAGTAATTATGGGCGAGAACTTTCCGAAATCTATTACCTATCAACTCAAATTGATGCCCGTACGCAATTGTTAGAGGGTTTTAAATATTCGAGGCCTTCCGGAACCGAATCAGATATCAGGACTAAAATATCTGATCTTTTGTCCCCTGGATATGTACAGTCTTCCACCGGTCTCAACTATCGGAAATCTTACAAAGGTGGCGGAAAACTTTCCGTTATTTTATCTCCTTTTACAGGTCGATTTACCATTGTTATGAATGATTCCTTGAGCAATGCAGGAGCTTTTGGGGTAACGCCTGGTGAGAATGTACGGGCAGAAGCAGGGATGTCCTTGGCTACTTCAATTAATGGTTTCCAGATCATGGAAAATGTGACTTGGAAAGCGGATTTAAACCTCTTCTCCAACTATGAGCGGTTTGGAAATCTGGTTGTCAATTTCAATTCAGTGATCCGGATGAAAGTGAATAAATTCATTTCCACAAGAATTGAAACAGCCATTATTTACGATGAAGAAGTATTTATAAAACAGGACAATGGCACGTCCAAACAGGCAGTTCAGCTTCAAAACCTAATTAATTTTGGGATATCCCTAGATTTTTAGAAATCCGTATCCAATTCAAACTTCTTAGCTAACTCCATTAAAGCGGGATGTTTTTTCACTAAAAAATTCATCTTATCCCGATCGGTATACAACTTCTGATGGGTCTCTTGAATTTCCTCTTTCACCTCCAGATGGACCGAAAAAGAATTGGCTCCCGTCATCTTTCTGATCAAACCAACCAGTTCCGGTTTCATTTTCTCAGCGATTTCTTCCTGAACAGAACCTATTACTTCAATAACCAAATCCCCATTTTTGACTTTAATCGGTTGCTGCAAAATCGCCAACTCCAGATTCCTTCCCAGGTTTTTGAAATGTGTCAATATCTCTGAGAGGTTCTGCTCTAACAATTCTTGGGTAAGCGACTGCACGGAAGTAGTCGGAATAAGTTCTACCTGCTCTTTTTCTTGATTCTTGGCTTCTGGCTTAGGGCTTGAATCTTCCTTTTTTAGAAATTTCTTGGCCTGTCCAAGATTGGTTGGAACAGAAATAGTTCGCTGAAGCGGAGTGGTTTTGGCATGAACATCAGTAGGTACAGCGGCCTTACTTTCCGGCTGAGGGATCTCAGCTTTTAGGCTTTTTTTTTTGACTCTTCCACAGCAAGAGCTGCCAGTTGGAGAGCAGATGGGATCTTGGCCATTTTCATCAAGGCCAATTCCACATGCAATCGCTGATTCTTGCTGGCCTTATAGTGAATATCACATTGGTTAGCCAAATTAAGCGAAGAGAGTAAAAAAGATTGGCTGGCTTTCTTGGATTGTTCCAGATAGCGAGCCTTTACCTCATCAGAGACCTCCATCAGGTCAATAGTACTTTCATCCTGGGAAACCAATAAGTCCCTGAAATGCTCAGAAAGCCCGACAATAAAATTATGACCATCGAATCCATTCCTTAGAATTTCATCAAAAATCAACAAACTGTCTGATATGTTCCCTGCCAATAGAGCATCAACCACCTTGAAATAATAGTCATAATCCAAGATATGAAGGTTGGAGATGGTCTCTTGATAGGTGACCTTTTTACCTGCGGAGTAGGTGACAATCAAATCAAAAATGGAAAGGGCATCCCGAAGCGCACCATCAGCTTTTGCTGCAATCAACCGAAGGGCCTCTTCTTCATAATCCACATTCTCCTCTTTAGCAATATACTGTAAGTGCTCGGCTATATGCTTGACCTGAATCCGATTGAAATCAAAGATTTGACATCGGGAAAGAATTGTCGGTAGGATTTTATGCTTTTCGGTTGTTGCCAAAATAAAAATAGCGTACTTCGGAGGCTCCTCAAGCGTTTTCAAAAAGGCATTGAAAGCACTCGCAGAAAGCATGTGAACCTCATCAATGATATATACCTTGTAGTGTCCTTTTTGAGGTGCGTATCGAACCTGCTCTACCAAGTTCCGAATATCATCCACGGAATTATTGGAGGCTGCATCCAGCTCATAGATATTAAAGGATGCATTATTTTGGAAGGATACACAAGACTCACAGGTTCCGCAGGCTTCCTGATCATCCCCCCGATTTTCGCAGTTGATGGTTTTTGCCAAAATACGTGCACAAGTGGTTTTCCCCACTCCTCGAGGACCACAAAACAGAAAAGCTTGAGCTAAATGGTTGTTTTTTATGGCGTTCTGCAGCGTCGTAGTGATATGCTGCTGACCAACCACACTTTTGAAATTATCTGGTCTGTATTTACGTGCCGAAACGACAAAATTTTCCATCGCTGCAAGATATAAAAATCTCTTTGATTGGGATGAAAGATTGGAAGAATTGAAAATTGAAAGATTGAAAAAATGTAAGTGGTAGGGAAAAACTTGGAAGTTTACAAGGTTTTAATCTTGGGTCTTATTTCTTCATTCTTAATACTTGCTACTAGTCTCTTACCTCTTGAATGGAACCAAAATTCAATTACTTTTGTCTTCCCATTGAATTGGGGCTGACCGGTTTTGACAGTAAGTGTAAAGATCGGGCTCGCATGCAGGCTGGAGTATGTACGGCCTTGAAAGATTCATACGAACGATAAATGGCGAAACTTCTTACGCCATGGCTGCCTAATCTAACCTTAAGAGGATAGATCGCTTAAAGGGTTGAGTTACAAGAGTAATTCCCCGGCCACATCTCACCGTCTGTTGTCTGATCCGGGCGGATTCGAGGTGTCGATTTGATCGGGCTGCGGCTTGTGATGCGATTAAGCAAGTTTAAGTTTCAATCGCTAAGCCAGACTCAGGTGTGTCACCCAGCATAGTCTGGTCGAAAACCCAATCGGTGACTAAGCATGTAGACGGTACGGTGTTTCCTTATCTGGACGCGAGTTCGAATCTCGCCAGCTCCACAATTTGGAATAACAAAACCCTGTAAGATTTTAACTTACAGGGTTTTTATTTTTAACCACTTGAAGGTTGAACCAATATTTTTTATTCTTCTCCTGTCTTCTTCCCAAATTCTTTAAATATCTGACGGCGTATACCATGAAAAAACAAATTATTCATAACTATTCAGATTTCTTGAAATGATTTTTTTTCCACCATATACATTGAAACTGAATTTTTTTGACTAAAAAACCCAATAATAAAAATTTTTGTAATATTTGGATAAATTTTATTGTTTTTCATTCTTTTTTTATTAAACAACTTCTATTTTTGAAAGTTAGAACTCTAAAATGAGTTTGATCCGATGAACTTCATCTCTATCTAACCTCTTTCTATTTGCACGGCCTAGTTAGAAATTAGCTCCTTTCTATATATAACTTGTTTTAAATCAGTAATTTAGACCTTATAAAGCATCTTAATTTAATTAAAAAATTCACTAAAGAAAGTGATTCAAAGTTTTTGACATAAAACAAATGAATCCAAAAACTATAACCAATGCAGATTAACGGCATTATTTGTGTTATAAATGCATAATTATTGTATTCCAAATAAGATCTCAAGATCATCTTCTATTCCCTTATGATTTCTGGAGCTTTTAACCGCTTTATATCCCTACTTACCGGTTTATTTTTTATTGTGATTTCAGCACAATGCCAGTTAGTTAATTCTGGCGAACTCCACGTGAAGGATGGCACCATCCTTTATTCAGCATTCCTTTTTGAAAATCGAAGTTCTGGAAGAGTCATCAATGATGGCACTATTGTCTTTCTATCTGATTTAGTCAACGAAGGAGAGTTTGCTTTTAGTACAGCCCAAAATACGGGAATTGTGCGAATGGAGGGATTATCAACCCAGAATATTTCGGGGAGCTCCCAATTCAAATTTTGGAATCTTGTTTTGAATAACAGTACTGATTTCAACCTTTCAAATGATCTAGAAGTATCAGGGGTTGCTGATTTCAGTTCAGGAATAGTTAAAGCTGCGCTTCCAGAAAATGTTTTCAGTTTTGGAGTGGGTGGATCTTCAATTAACTCCAGTGATGAAAGTTTTGTAGATGGAAAAGTAGGAGTTCAGACAGACCGGGAAATACTTTTTCCAACTGGGGACGAAATCTACAGGAGAATTCTACTTGCTTCTCCTATTCGACCCAATGAACAATTATCCCTAAGAGGAAGGTATTTTTTTGAAGATCCAGGAAATCTATATCCCCGAGATCAAACAGCTCCCAACATAATTCTTGTTGATGATGCTGAATATTGGGAATTGGAAAACCTAGACGACGAGGATTCCGAAATGAATCTTACACTTTCATGGAGAGAGGTGACAACCCCTCCTTTTATTCTTGGAGATATTAACAAATTGGGGATTGGAAAACCTAGACGACGAGGATTC
>JABXHZ010000350.1 GCA_013373335.1 Cyclobacteriaceae bacterium
GAAGTAGATGATTCCATGGGTAAAGGAAAGTTGATCGATGAGATTTTTGGAGCCAAAGTAGAAGCTCATTTGATTCAGCCTACCTATATCATTGATTATCCAATCGAAATGACACCATTGGCGAAAAAGCATCGAACAGAAGAAGGGTTGGTGGAGCGATTTGAGCTTTTTGTCAATGGAAAGGAGATCGCAAATGCGTATTCTGAATTGAATGACCCTATCGATCAGCGGGAGCGCTTCGAAGATCAGCTCAAATTGGCAGAGCGAGGAGATGATGAAGCGATGGCTATGGATGAGGATTTCTTGCGGGCTTTGGAATACGGGATGCCACCTACCTCAGGTTTGGGAATTGGTATTGACCGCTTGACCATGCTTTTGACCAATAATTCTACCATTCAGGAAGTGCTTTTCTTCCCTCAAATGCGTCCTGAGAAAAAGGCGGTCGAATTGACAGAGGAAGAAAAAATCATTTTTGACTTACTTAGCAAAAACCATCCAGCCGAACTATTGGAAATAAAAGAGCAGGCTGGCTTGAGTAATAAAAAGTGGGATGTATCTATCAAAGGCTTGACCAAGAAAGGGGTAGCGAAAGTTACCAAGGAAGGTGAAAACTTGACGATTGATTTGCTGGATTAATAATCTGGAAATCAATTTAATATGAGGATGGACAAGCAAGAATTCTTGATTGTCCATCTTTTTTTTATCGCAATTTCACTAGTGGATAATTCAGTCCATTGACCTCATTTCGCACGACGATATATTTTTCCAAACTTCTAAATAGCTCCGTCAAATTCCGAAAGCCATAAGAGCGGGGATCAAAACTGGGATCAATCTTTCGCAAAGAGGATCCAATTTTGGCGATATGTATTTCTTCTTCTTCCTCTGAGGAAATTTCAAAGGCTTTGTCAATTAAGTGAAGGTCTAGCTTAGGGTAATTTTTCTTCCGTCTTGAGTTTTCTCGGGTACCGGAAGATGATCGGCCGGAACTGCTTTTTTCCTGTTTTGAAGAGACTACTTTTTCTTCTTCATCTTCCAATTCCTCGCCCAGGTTTTCCGAAAAGGTGAAAATTTCACAGGATTGAACAAAGGCCTTTGGAGTGACTCTTCTTCCGATTCCCATAACAAATAAGCCTTCTTCACGAATTCGTTTTGCAAGCCCTGTGTAATCAGAATCGGATGAGACAATGCAAAAACCATCTACGGATCCGCTATGAAGGATATCCATCGCATCAATGATCAAGGAACTGTCAGTTGAGTTTTTTCCGGTAGTGTAGGAAAACTTCTGCATGGGGTTAAAGGAATGCAGATTGATGGGTTCTTTCCAACCATTCATTTGTGGGGTGGTCCAGTCTCCATAAATCCTTCGGATGGTGGCCTTCCCATATTTGGAGACTTCTTCTAAAATTTCCTGTAATAATTTGGGTTGGGCATTATCACCGTCAATGAGGACGGCAATATTGAATTTGTTTTCAAGCATAAGGGGTAATTAATAAAAAAGAGGGCAGGAGCCCTCTTCAGATTTTTTGGTTTATTTTAACTTTTCTTTGAAAAAAGCAATGGTTCGTTCCCATGCCAGATTTGCCGCTTTTTCATCGTAGCGTGGGGTGGTGTTATTGTGGAATCCGTGGTTAACGCCATCATACATGTACATTACATAATCTACTCCATTGGCTTTCAGAGCTTCCTCATATGCAGGCCATCCTGCGTTTACCCGTTCATCCAAACTGGCATATTGAATCATAAGAGGAGCTTTAATTTTAGCCGCTTCTTCACCTGTAGGTTGCCCACCATAAAAAGGAACTGCAGCTCCCAAATCTGGAATCCGAACAGCTATCATATTGGAAATCCATCCGCCAAAGCAAAAACCGACTACACCTACATGTCCATTACAATCCGGATGGTTTTTTAGGTAATTATAAGCGGCAATGAAATCTTCTAGCATTTCGTCGCGGCTTCGTTTACGCTGCATTTCCCGACCTTCATCATCATTTCCAGGATAGCCACCCAATGGCCAAAGTGCATCAGGAGCAATGGAAATAAAGCCTGCTACAGCACATCTTCTTCCCACGTCTTCAATGTAAGGATTTAATCCTCGGTTTTCATGTACAACCACAATTCCCGGGAATTTTCCAACTCCTGATGGCTTGGAGAGTAAACCTCTAATTTCGCCACCTCCATTAGGGGAGTTGTAGAATACATAGTCTGAACTTTGCATGCGGTCATCATCTGGCTGAACAGTCGCGGTAGTGATGTAATCCGGCATCATGGTACTCATGAGCGTAGTCAAAGTAATGCCGCCGACAGCATAGGCGGAAAGCTTCTCCATAAAAGTCCTGCGATCCAATTGATTATGAGCGTAATAATCATAGAGATCATAGACCTCCTGAGGAATGTCTTCTTTGTTCAGTTTTTTCATATCACAAAATTTTTTGTAGAAAATAGGATTATTTAGTGAAAATTGATAGCTCCTAATGCTGTAAGGAGATTTTTTGATTTTAAAGGCTCTGATTATCTACCCGCTATCTAAAAGAGTTTGTGCAATATTTGTTTTTGCCTGCTCGATTTTTCTTATTTTCAGGAGATAAACACACTCTCCATGGAAGAGAAGAATTTTATAACAAAGCTTAAAGACAAGACCAGCCGGGAAAGACAGACCTTTTTTCGGGTTACTTTTAATAATAATTCCCAGTTATTGAAGATAGCGGATAATAAGGCAAATATCATTATCAGTATCAATGCCTTGGTGATTTCTTCCATGGTAGCCTTGATTGGCTATGGTTCTGTATCCCGTCAATTGGATATGCAGGATTTCGCAATGTTGATTCCTATTATCCTTTTTGTGATAATGTGCTTGATTTCAACTGTTTTGGCAGTTCAAGCGGCTAAGCCTAAAATCGTAGGAAAATCAGATAATCACTCCCATGAAAATCGCTCGTTAATCTTTTTTGGATCGGTGACGCATTTCACCAAGGATGACTACGTTCAAAGAATCAAAGATGCCATGAACTCCAAGGATGAGATTTTGGAGCAAATGTCAACCTCTCTGTATTACCAAAGTATGGTTCTAAATCAAAAATACAGGCTTTTGAGCTATGCTTATATTGTTTTTATGGCTGGCCTGAGTATAGGGGTGATTGCATTTCTGGTTCAGTTGGTTTACGGGTAGGGAAATGATTATTCTTCTCCTTTGAAGTCCATACTTACTGAATTTATGCAATAGCGAATGCCGCCTCGATCACTAGGGCCATCAGGAAACCGATGTCCTAAATGTGATCCGCATTTTCCGCAAAGGATTTCTTCCCGGATCATGAAATGCGAATAATCCATTTTAACATCTATTGCATCAGGTCGGATAGGTTCGGTAAAGCTAGGCCAACCGCACCCACTGTCGTATTTTTTGGATGAATGAAAAATTTCATTTCCGCAGACCTTGCATTCGTAAATGCCTGTATCGTGATTCAAATAATACTTACCTGTAAATGGCCGCTCTGTACCTTTTTCAATCAGTACATGATAGGACTCGGAATCTAGTTTTTTTCTTAATTCCTCCTCCGAAAACTGAACTGGATATACTTTTTTCTCTTTCTTTTTCATTCTTATATCTTTAACCGAATCCCCTCAAAGAAGTTTATCGGGGCTTCAAAATCATGGATTCATCAGCACTATCGATAATCTCATTTTTATCCATAAGCTGATAGCGATATTTTCCTTTTGCGTAGAGTGAGGCCTGATCTTTATAATGCTTGCTAAATCGATTTCCACTTTGACCAGTTGGAAGCACGGAAAGGGAGCGATCTACATCCATGAAATCAAGAAGAATTCTCATGGCAGGTCCAGAGGCTACCGGATAAATTCCATCACCATTAAGTTTGAAGGCTAGCTTATTGATGGACTCATCATTTGCTGGAATGGCTTCTGTTTTGACATTAAAGATTTTGTCCAAAGGTTTTTGGCTTCCCAGAGGATGAGGGTGCTCAGCAACTACTACTTTTTCCCAATCCCAGGAATTGATATTTTCTCCAAGCTGCGCTTCAAGTTCTGCCAAGGTTATTTTTAGACTTTCAGAGAAAATCGATGCAGCACTTTCTTTTTCAGAGGTATAGATATTGTCCCACCATGGATTGTCAAGATTTCTGACGAAAGGCAGATTGGAGCGGATCATCATGAATGAACCCAAATAGGTTTCAAATGCATCCTTCCCCAACTCATCCTCCATAGCTAGCCGTAGGGTATGATAAAGCCATTTGTAATAAATGGTAGGAGTGGATGAATACAAGTCATGATTTCCATCCCAGTTTTCCAAGAGGGTTTTTACTTGTTCCTTTCCTTCAAAATCAAAATCCGGAATTTGGCCCAACATGATCTTAGCAATTTGAGGATGGTCCGTATTAATTACTTCCAATTGTACGGCCTTCATTTCTTGGATGGTCCAGTCATTTCTGGAATTGATAGCGTCAGTAATCCGCTGCCAACGTTCTCCCGGATAATAGTAACCTGGAAAAAATATCCCATTTCGAAGCGTGTCGGGCTGATTGTTTGCCGAGGCAACGAATCCGGATGGAGGGTTGATGCTCATGGGATTCTCGCTAAAAGGATACCAGCCTTGAGGCAGTGTTTCGGGATCAGAACCATTCGCAAAAACCTTGGTATGCACCTTTTCAGAACGAATAGGTAACTTGGCTGCAGCCCACCAGGCAATATTCCCTAAGCTATCTCCATACATGATATTCAATCCCGGGGCATGGATTAAAGCTGCAGCATCGGCAACATCCTGCATGGATTTGGCGTGATTGATCTTGTACATCGCTTCCAAAGCCTTCGTTGGTTCTTGTGTATAAACCCACCAACTGCTCACTGGATTGGAAGTCAAAGCGGAAATTTCCGGTGCCACCGGATTCATAACAGGTCCGTGGATTGTTTCCCGAATTTCAAATTCTATGGGCTCTTGACCTTTCACCGCTATTTTCTCTTTTCTTACAGTTAAGGGCAAGAATTCCTCACCAAAGCGATACTCATTGGGATTATTGGGATTCAATTCTACTTCAAAAAAGTCCTGATCATCATTTTCGAACATGGTAAGGCCTACGCTGTGGTACCTGCTATGACCTACCAATCCAAATGGAACCCCAGCTAGATGATTTCCATAAAAACTGAAACCCGGATATTCTAAATGCGCTTCATACCAAACGGACGGGGAGGAGAAGCCGATATGCGTATCATTTGCGAAAATGACTTTTCCACTTTTGGTTTTATTTCCTGAGACCACCCATCCATTGGAACCTTCCAATAGCGGGACAGGTAATTTCTCTAAGAGACTAACCAAACTTCCATTTGTAGAAAGGGTATCCGGGTAAAAATTCGGAATAAAATGATGCTCTGGTAAAGTTTGAACAGAAAGAGCTTCTAGGTATTCGGTACCAAGCTTTCGACTCATTAGCGTCACCAAAGGGTCCGTTTTCAAGGCCATGGCAAAAGTAAATGACATGTAGCCTGTGATTGCATGAATGTCGTTGATGGTAAATTCCCTTGGCTTTTCTCCCAAAAGTGAGTATTCCATAGGCAAATTGCCCTCTTTGATAAATTCATTGACTCCCTCGATGTATGCTTCAGTAGCGCTTTTCCATGGTGAGTCAGGCTGCGAATTCCAATAATCCGTAGAGCTCATAGCATGCTCTGGAATTCCTAAGGTTCTGAAAAATTGATCAATCTCGACTATATCCGGACCTAGGAACTCAGCCAAAGTTCCCGATCCCACTCTTCGCATCATTTCCAACTGAAATATTCTGTCTTGAGCGTGGAGGTAACCTAATGCCCGATAAGCATCCGCTTCATTGGCTGCATAGATATGGGGGATTCCATACTCATCAAAATATACGCTTGTTTCTTCTGAAAGTCCGCTAATTGAAATTTCTCCTTCATATTGAGGTGAGTGAACTAGGACAAATGTCAAAACGCCAAGGACCAGAAGGAAAATCAGCAGGCCTAAAAAAAAGCCAAGTTTTTTCATAGGATATTAAGGGAATAAAGAAAGTCTAGTTTAATAAAAATGATGGGTAGTTCCACTCTTAACTTAAGGTTTTAAGTTGAGGAATTGCTTAAAGTGAATTTACACGTCATTTGTTTTCTTCAATAGCTTGTAAAATAAGCTTACAAGCAGTTCGAATTTCATCCAAGGTGATGGTCAAAGGTGGAGCAATTCGCATGGAATCATCACAGAATAGAAACCAATCTGTAATCACTCCCAATTCAATGGCTCGGTCTATGATAGGCTTTAAAACCTCGAAAGATTCAAATTCTACTGCCATCATCAAGCCTTTGTTTCTGATTGCTTTGATCTTTGGATGAACCAAAAGCTCTCGAAAGAGATTTGCTTTTTGTTCAACTTGATTGATGAGTTCTTCCTTTTGAAGAATTTGGATGGTGGCTAAAGATGCTGCTGCGCTGACCGGATGACCTCCAAATGTGGTAATGTGACCCAATAGGGGGTTGTTTTTGAAAACCCCCATCAAATCCTTATTGGCAATAAAGGCCCCAATAGGCATTCCGCCTCCCATTCCTTTGGCACAAACCACTACATCCGGTACGATTTCAAAGTGCTCAAATGCCCAAAATTTCCCGGTTCGTCCAAATCCAGCCTGGATTTCATCCAAGATTAAAAGGGTTCCTGTTTCATTACATTTGCTGCGCAAAGCCTGAAAATACTCTTTGCAGGCTACTCGGATTCCAGCTTCTCCTTGGATCGTTTCGATGACTACCGCTGCAGTCCTTTCATTGATTTTTTCCAAATCAGAGAAGGATCCATAGACAATATGACTAACTCCAGGGACCAAAGGACGGTAAGCGCGTTTGAAAATTTCATTTCCACCTATGCTCAGTGCGCCTTGAGAACTTCCATGATAGGCATTGACACAGGAAATGATATCAGCTCTACCGGTATATCGCTTGGCTAATTTCAAGGCCCCTTCGATAGCTTCGGAACCGCTATTTACCAAATAAACATTGTCCAGCTTTTCAGGTAGCGTGTCGCAAAGGGCTTTGGCAAGAAGAGTTTGAGGACTTTGAACATATTCTCCATAAACCATCAAGTGGAGGTAATGATCCAATTGATTTCGAATGGCTTCCAGAACTTTTGGGTGCCGATGTCCAACATTACTGACTCCAATTCCAGAAATCAGATCCATGTATTTTTCTCCATTCGGTCCATACAGGTAGATTCCTTCTGCTTTTTCAACCTCGATCAAAAGCGGAAAATCGGTCGTTTGGGCTAAATGGGATAAGAAAAGCTGTCGATGGTTCATGCCTTAAAAACTCCGAAATCGATAAAAAATTCCCAATGGAAGCTTTTTGTGAAAAGAATCCTCCAAAAACAATTCACCATGCTCGGCATGATGGATATTTTTGAAATTGGATTGGATCAAATTGACCGCAATTAGAGAGGAGAAGCTTAAGGAATACATGTTCAACAAGAGAAAATGCTCCTTTGGATCGAGGATTTCAGCGCAAATTTTTAGCATCTCATTGATCTGCTCTTCCAAGACCCATTTTTCCCCATCGGGGCCTCGTCCATAGGCAGGAGGATCCAAAATAATCCCTTGATAGGTATTTCCTCTTCTGGCTTCCCGCTTGATAAATTTCATGGCATCATCAACGATCCACCGGATTCCCTCTAAACCCGAAGCTTCCATATTATGTCTTGACCAGGTGACTACCTGTTTGACTGAATCAAGATGGGTAACATCTGCTCCTGCGGCTCGGGCCGCTACCGAAGCCGCTCCGGTATAGGCAAATAGGTTAAGGATTTTCGGCTTTGAGCCGGGAAAATTCTTAATGGTTTGGTATATATAGTCCCAGTTTACTGCTTGCTCAGGAAATAATCCAATATGCTTAAAGGAGGTCTGAGCAAGGTTTAATTTCATTTTTAAACCGTCTGGATTTTCATAGGAAATCTGCCAGTTATGAGGCATTTTCTTTAACTGCTCCCATCTTCCTTTTTCTGGATTGTTTTTTTCTTTGGCAAAATGGGCATGAGCCTGTTTTTTCCATTCTGTTTCCGATAGGGATTTATCCCAAATAGCTTGTGGTTCGGGCCGGCTAATTATAAAATCGCCAAAACGCTCAAGTTTTTCGAAGCCTCCAGTATCGATGAGTTCGTAATCTTTCCAAAGCCCTGGGGCGAGTGACAGAATAGATTCTTTCATTTTTTAAATTTCTAGCCCCAAAAATAAGAGATTTAGGGGAGTTCCTTTGGACTTCGTTTCTTTTGCCTTTTTCAAAAAAAATGTAAGTACTTATTTGTGAGAAGTACGGACTGATTAATGATATAGGATTTTTCTGATTAGGTTAAGGGAACTTTGGAAAAAGGATTAGGATAAAGCTTGGAATTTACTTGTTCAAAAAAAGTAAAAAATATGGCTTTGGTACTCAGGAGGATGGACAAAAGTATGGGGATAAAAATAGGAGGCATGCAGGTATTTTAACTCAGAAATTGTATTTTTCACCACCTAGTGTCAAGACGATCCTTTATTTAACCCTTTCGTTTGATTCATGTCAAAAAAACTGATTGATGTAGAGAAGGCCATTCACTCCAAAAATCCAAAATTACTCAAATGGATGCCTGGTTTTGTCTTGTCCTATATCAAGAATGTGACGCACGAAGCCTGGATGAACGCCACTATGGAGCGGATCGGACATTTGAAAGGCTTGGATTTTGTAAATGCTTTGGTTGAGGAGTTTGAACTAGATATAAGGCTGGAAGGAGCTGAAAAAATCCCAAAAGAAGGGGGAGTGATCATTGCTGCAAATCATCCCTTGGGAGGAATGGATGGGATTGCTTTGATGCATGCCATTGGGAAAATTCGTCCCGATATCCGTTTTTTAGTCAATGACCTCCTGATGACCTTTGATAATTTTGATCCGCTTTTTGTTCCGGTTAATAAGCATGGGAGAAATTCCATGGATACCTTGAATAAAATTGAGGAAGCCTATTCCGGGGATTTTGTGGTTTTGATTTTTCCAGCAGGATTGGTTTCCCGGAAATCAAATCAGGGAATCAGGGATTTGACCTGGAGAAAGAGTTTTATTACCAAAGCCAAAAAATATAAGAAAGACATTATCCTCTGTTTTATCGAAGGAAGAAATTCAAATTTCTTTTACAATTTGGCTAATTGGCGAAAAAAACTGGGGATAAAAGCTAATTTAGAGATGTTTTATTTGGCCGATGAAATGTATAAGCAGCGAGGCCATCGGGTGACTATTCGATTGGGAGAGGTGATTAGCCCAGACCAATTGACCCAGGAGAGATCGGAACTCAAATGGGCTGAGTATTTGAAAAATAAGGTGTATGAAATCGGATCTAAAAATGGATAAGGAAGAAGCGATCATCCCGCCGGTAGACCGGGAACTGTTAAAGTCTGAATTGACGCCTGAACGTTTTCTTCGTTACACAAATAATGGCAACAATCTGGTTTATCTAGTCAACCACCATAATTCTCCCAATTTGGTCCGTGAAATTGGCAGATTGCGGGAATTGACTTTTAGGGCCGCAGGTGGTGGTACAGGAATGAGCATGGATTTGGATGAAAATGATACCTGTCCCAACTGCTATGAACAGCTGATCACTTGGAATCCGGAAGATGAGGAGATTGTTGCAGGCTATCGTCTGATTCATTGTAAAAATGCCATTGATTCTGATGGGAACATCAATCTTTCCACAGTTCACCTTTTTGATTTTTCACAGGAATTTGTTCAGAATTACCTTCCTTATACCATAGAATTGGGGAGGTCATTTGTGCAGCCTAAATACCAGCCCAGCATAGATAACCGGAAAGGAATTTTCAGTTTAGACAACTTGTGGGATGGTTTGGGAGCAGTGGTTTTACTTCATCCGGATGTCAAATATCTTTTCGGAAAGGTGACCATGTATCCGCATTATAATCGGGAAGCTAGAGATCTATTGTTGGTTTTCCTCAATCATTACTTTCCAGATAAGCAGAATTTGGTTCAGCCAAAACCAAACTTGAGATTGGAATATGAGACCAAAGTAGGAACCGATCCGAATCCATTTGAAGGATTGGACTACAAAGAGGGGTACAAATTGCTCAATTCACGAGTGCGGGCCTATGGCGAAAATATACCGCCTTTGATCAACACCTATATGAATCTTTCGCCTAGCATGATGACTTTTGGGACCGCCTTAAATGATGAATTTGGTGAGGTGGAAGAAACGGGAATCCTGATCACCTTGGATGACATCTACGAGTCCAAAAAACATCGGCATATGGATACATTTGAAAGGGACCGGATTTTGGGATCAAGGGATGTCTGAACTGCATAAAGCCCTTATTGTTGGAGCAACGACCAATCCTTCCCGCTATGCCTACTTGGCTGCTAGAATGTTTGATGAGCGAGGAATTCCTTTCGTTCCAATTGGGATCAAGAAAGGGGAGGTTTTTGGTGAAGAAATTCTGGATTTAAAAACCAGACCTGAATTAGAAGGGATTCATACCATCACGCTATACATTGGTCCTCAGCATCAAGCAGAATGGTTTGATTATTTGATAGGCTTGAAACCAAAACGAATTATTTTTAATCCTGGAACAGAAAATATGCAATTCGCCAATGAAGCCAGAAGTAAGGGAATTGAGGTTCTTTTTGCATGTAATCTGGTGATGTTGAGTACCGGACAGTTTTGAGTATATTTTAATTCTCGCCACTATTCCATACTCGTTATTCGAGGGAATCTTTCAGCTTTTTTGGCTGTGGGAAAAAAGCTGAAAAAATGTAAAAAACCCATTTCTTATGCTTGGATTTTCCGTGATCAATCCACATTTTTTGCTTATCTTGCCAAATCATTTGAAAATTTAAAAAACACCGACTGAGGCCCTTTTAAAGGGTTTTTTTCTAAGAAATATGAGCGACGAAAAATCGAAAAATCCGGCTGAGTACGGTGCCGGGAATATCCAAATTTTAGAGGGATTAGAAGCTGTACGAAAAAGACCCGCCATGTATATAGGGGATGTGGGCATCAAAGGCCTTCATCACTTGATCTGGGAAGTAGTTGACAACTCTATTGACGAAGCACTTGCCGGGCATTGCGACACAATTCATGTCACAGTTAATGAGGATAATTCCATTACGGTAGAAGATAATGGACGTGGAATCCCTACAGACATGCACCCCAAAGAGAAAAAATCCGCCTTGGAAGTTGTACTTACAGTACTTCATGCCGGTGGAAAATTTGATAAAGATACCTACAAAGTTTCCGGAGGTCTTCATGGTGTAGGGGTTTCCTGTGTAAACGCCCTTTCAACAGACCTGAAAGCTACTGTTTACCGAAATGGGGTTATTACAGAGCAAGAATTCAAAATCGGTGTTCCTCAATACCCAGCTCGAGAAGTTGGGAAAACTGACAAGCGAGGAACTATTATTCATTTCAAACCGGATGCTTCCATTTTTACGGTCACCGAATTTAAATACGAGACCATTGCGAACCGTCTTCGTGAAATGGCTTACCTCAATGCAGGTATTCGAATCTTCCTCACAGACCTTCGGGAAATTGAAGAGGATGGCAAACCAAAATCCGATGAGTTTTATTCAGAAGGAGGTTTGATTGAGTTTGTACAATATTTGGATGAGACCAAAGAGAAAATCATTGACGAGCCCATCTACATAGAATCTCTAGACCAAGAGGTGCCTGTTCAGGTGGCCATGAGTTACAATAGTTCCTATTCGGAAAATGTGGTTTCTTATGTAAACACCATCAATACTTACGAGGGAGGAACGCATGTAACCGGTTTTAGAAGAGCATTGACTCGGACTTTGAAGTCTTATGCTGATAAGTCCGGTATGCTGGATAAGTTGAAGATAGAGGTTTCTGGAGATGATTTCCGGGAAGGTTTGACCGCGGTTATTTCAGTAAAAGTAGCTGAACCGCAATTTGAAGGTCAGACCAAGACCAAGCTTGGAAACTCTGAAGTAGTGGGAGCAGTAGATTCAGCTGTTTCTGAAACCTTGCAATTCTGGTTGGAAGAGCATCCAAAAGAAGCGAAAACAATTGTTGGTAAGGTTATTTTGGCAGCTCAAGCGAGACATGCGGCCAGAAAAGCCCGAGAAATGGTTCAGCGTAAGAACGTCTTGGGAGGCGGTGGCCTTCCAGGTAAGCTTGCTGACTGCGCCAATAGTGATCCAACAGTCTGTGAATTGTACTTAGTGGAAGGGGATTCTGCGGGAGGTTCTGC
The DNA here is from genome assembly GCA_013373335.1 of Cyclobacteriaceae bacterium. Classification (GTDB taxonomy): domain Bacteria; phylum Bacteroidota; class Bacteroidia; order Cytophagales; family Cyclobacteriaceae; genus Algoriphagus. The sequence goes on from JABXHZ010000350.1 coordinate 12,237, forward strand.
TAAGCAGGGACGTGATCGTGATTTCCAGGCAATTCTTCCGTTGAAAGGAAAGATTCTGAATGTAGAGAAAGCCCACGAGCATAAGATTTATGATAATGATGAGATCAAGAATATTCTGACTGCTTTGGGTGTCAAGTTTGGTACAGCCAATGATGATAAGGAGCTTGATTTATCCGGTCTCCGTTACCATAAAATCATCATCATGACTGATGCCGATATCGACGGTTCACATATCCGAACCTTGATTTTGACGCTTTTCTTCCGATACATGCGGGCCTTGATTGAAAGAGGCTATGTGTACATTGCCCTTCCACCGCTTTATTTATTAAAACGTGGAAAAGATGAACGCTACTGCTGGACTGAAGAAGAGCGTAAAAAATTGATATCCGAAATGGCTAAGGACGGTAAAGAAGATAGTGTGAACATTCAGCGATATAAGGGTCTTGGTGAAATGAATCCAGAGCAACTTTGGACAACTACCATGGATCCAAATGTCCGTACTATCAAACAAGTTACCATCGATTCTGCGGCCGAAGCGGACCATCTCTTTAGTATGCTGATGGGAGATGAGGTAGCTCCTCGAAGGGAGTTTATCGAACGCAACGCGAAATATGCCAAGATCGATACTTAAAACTATCAAAAGGGCTTTCAAGCCCTTTTTTTGATCAATAAATAGTGAATTTGGTTTTTCGAAGAAAGCAAATTAAGCATTTATTAAATAGGTGATGAAATCAGGCATAGCTTAAATGCTATCCATCAAATTGTACAAGATTGAGAATGCAAATGTGAGATTCCATCTGACCTTTGAAAATCTAATTTTAAACAGATGAAACAGGGAATTAGAGAACGATTTGAATCGGTTATTCAGCAAAGTGATTTGATTAGCCGTGATTTAAGTTGGCTTAAGTTTAATGACAGAGTATTGGATCAATCCAAAAAAGAACATCGATCCATTTTTGAAAAGCTTAAATTTTTAGCCATTACTGCCTCCAACCTAGATGAGTTTTTTATGATCCGGGTGGGTTCCTTGTACAATTATCTCGACTATGAAAAGGAAAGAGTTGATTATTCCGGACTCCGAGAGGAGCCTTTCAAATCAACTTTGATGGAAGAGTGCCAAAAATTCCATGAGGCACAACATGAACATTTTACCGAGCACATTTTACCAAAGCTTCCAGAAGAAGGAATCACTCTTTGTAATATTTCCAAACTCACTGAGGCCGAGCAAAAAAAGGTAAAGCAATATTTCGAAAGGGCTATTTATCCCATGTTGACCCCTATGGTATATGATGGCTATCGGACTTTTCCCATTCTGATGAATAAGTTGCTCATTTTTGGGGTAGTGACTACTAGTCCTGGAGAGCGGAAGGATATGCGGAAGCTTTCTTTTGTACAGATTCCTGCAAACATCCCGCGATTTTTCGAAGTAGAACGAGCTAATTCTTTGATGATGATTCCTATTGAGGAGGTTATCCGGGAACATATCGTTTCACTTTTTAGGAATGTGGATATTCAGTCTATCAGTTTATTCCGGATTACTCGTAATGGAGACTTCACCTTGGAGGAAACCGAAGATATGGACGCTAACTTCTTAGAGGAAGTAAAGCGGAAATTGATGGAACGTAAGACAGGTCGTGTAGTACGGATAGAGATAGAAGAGGGGTATAGTAAGTGGATGCTCAATTCACTTTTGGAGCGATGGAAATTGAAGTCAGATTCTGTGTTTCATGTCAAGCGTCAGAGTATGATTGACTTTACGGGGCTTTGGCAGATCGTTGGAAATAAGCGATTTAGAGACCGTCTTCCACAGATGCCGGATCCTGTAAAGCCTCTTTCCTATCAGGAAGAGGGAAGGGTGGAAATCTTCGATGTCCTGCAGGAAAAAGATATTTTGCTCCATCATCCTTACAATAATATTGACTCCATTCTGGACCTGATCGAAAAAGCCGCTGAAGATCCTGGGGTGATGGCGATCAAAATGACCATTTATCGCTTGGCAAAGGAAAGTCGGATTACCAAAGCCCTGCTCAAAGCTGCTGAAAATGGAAAGCACGTATCGGTACTTTTCGAAGTGAAGGCACGATTTGATGAGGAAAACAATATCAGGGAGGCCAAAAAACTTCAAAAGGCTGGTTGTTTCGTAATTTATGGAATTTCTCATTTGAAAACCCATACCAAGTTATTGTTGATCGTAAAGAAAGATGGTAATGAAATTACCCGCTTTGTTCACTTGGGTTCTGGAAATTACAATGAGGATACGGCTAGACTTTATACGGATATTGGCTTATTGACCACAAATGAAGTTTTAGCCAATGATGTATCTGAATTCTTCAATGTAATTACAGGACATTCCATGCCGACTACCTATCAAAATCTGATAACAGCTCCACGGGACATGCGAAATCAGTTGATTGAATATATTGAGCAGGAAGCTGAAAATGCTAGAAATGGATTACCAGCAGGAATATTTATCAAGGTAAATTCCTTGGAAGACTCAGAAACCATCTATGCTTTATATAGGGCCTCCCAGTCGGGGGTGACAATCAAATTAATTGTCCGAGGAATTTGTTGTCTGCGTCCAGGAAGAAAGGGACTTTCTGAAAATATCGAAGTAATTTCCATCGTAGGAGATTTCTTGGAGCATTCCAGAATTTACCATTTTCATAATAATGGAGAAACCAGAACCTATGCTGGTAGCGCGGATATGATGGTTCGAAGTTTTGATAAGCGCTTGGAGAGCTTATTCAAGGTAGAGGCTCCTCTTCTGGAAAAGCAACTGATGAATATTTTGGCTTATAATCTCAAGGATAATTTCAATGCCTATGTGATGCAGGAGGATGGAACGTACTTAGCTAAGCATCCCGTTGGAGATGAGCCGGTATTCAATGTGCACAAGGAGTTTTTCAATTTGGACCCGGAAAAAGTTATGCAGGTTCAATTGATGCCTAGCTGATGAAATCCAAATAATAAAGAATCAATAGCCACACTTTAAAGGTGTGGCTTTTCTTTTACATTTTGGTATAGTGCCCTTTTTGAAGTCGTTTTTTGACTTTAAAGAAGTTGATAACACCTACCACCAGAAAGATTACACTCAGGATAAAGGCGAGGTATCCGAAATTTCTGATGTGGTTTAATCCTTTTACCTGAAACAGGGCAGTTCCACTCACCAAGAAATAAAGAGAGGTCCGAATATAAGATAGTAAGGTTCGGTCATTAGCAAGGGTTGTACGTTGTCTTGCCAAAAAATCCCGAACAATTAGCTCATTTTCAGTGTCCTTTTCCATATTTTTATTGCTTCAATTAATTTTCAATGAAATATATTTTATGAAAAGATTTGTAGCAGCTTTAATTTTCTCCTTTGTATCTGGGTTGACTTTTGCACAAGAAGCAGAGAAAGATACAACATTTTGGCTGAAGGAAATTGGAGGAGGATTGAATTTCAACCAAGGTTCATTTAGTAGTAACTGGACCGGTGGGGGTGTGAATTCCATTGCCTTGGGGATGTATCTAAATGGTCGCGCCAACTATGCCAAAGACAAATGGTCTTGGGATAATACCATGGATATGATCTATGGTATAGTAAAAAATCAGGATGAAGATGCAAGAAAATCTAATGATCGGATTTTCCTTGATTCCAAAGTTGGATACAATATTGGAAAGCATTGGAACGTATTTACTTCCCTGAACTTTTTAAGCCAGTTTGCTCCGGGTTACGATTTTTCAGATGGAAATCGGACCTTGATTTCGAAGTTTGCCAACCCAGCTTATTTGACTTCCGCCTGGGGTTTAGAATATAAGCCCAATGATGAATTCATGCTTCGACTTTCACCTTTTTCTCCCAGATTCACTTTTGTGACTGATACCGAATTATACCTAACTGTTCCAGAAAATTACGGAGTTCCGATCGGGGATAAGGTCCGTTCTGAGTGGTTGGCCTTCAGTTCACTTTTGGAGTGGAATAAGAAACTTTCTGACAATGTCAGCTTACTGATTAGACATCAGTTGTTTGCCAATTATGAAACCTTCTCTTTCAAGACTATTGATCAGCGATTGGATGTAGCCTTGACCGCTAAGGTATCCAATCTGATTCAGGTTTCTTTGACAAGTTTGAGTATTTACGATATTGATCAAGACGAAAAAATACAATTTAGCCAAGGGCTTGCATTGGGAATTGCCTTCAAGCGCAGTACGTTTCCCAAGGAATAAATAAATTTTAACAAATTTTTATTTTGTATTTTGATTTGATCAGAATTGTATTATTTTTGAAATCATTGTGGTAGTTAAATAATAGTTGGTTTAGTTTTCAAATAAAGGGCAGGGGATTTTCTCCTGCTTTTTTATTTCCTGTATTTGAATAATTCAATTTTTTAGACTCTATAATCCAATTATCTTCCTCCAGTCTTCTTTTCTGAATTTTAAAAATTTGGATTTTGCCAAGAATTCGTTTTTGCCAATATCTACATGGAAATTGCTGGGTCATCAAAAAATAAAGCCCAGACTTTTGTCTGGGCTTTGGTACAGGCGGAAGGATTCGAACCCTCAACCCTCGGAGCCGAAATCCGATATTCTATCCAGTTGAACTACGCCTGCATTTATTTTTAGCCTTGCAGTACAGCTTGTACTTTTTCGGCGGCTTCTTTTAAAGTAATTGCGGAGAATACTTTCAATCCTGACTCGTCAATGATTTTTGCACCCTCTTCCGCATTGGTTCCTTGCAATCTTACGATAATTGGAACGCGAATATCGCCAATTGATTTGTAAGCTTCAACAACTCCGCTAGCAATTCTATCACATCTTACAATACCTCCAAAAACGTTGATCAAAATTGCCTTTACATTTGGATCCTGAAGGATAATGCGGAATCCAGCTTCTACAGTAGTAGCATTCGCGCCGCCACCTACATCCAAGAAATTGGCAGGTTCACCACCTGATAATTTGATCATATCCATGGTTGCCATAGCCAATCCGGCACCGTTCACCATGCAACCCACGTTTCCATCCAATTTCACATAGTTTAGTCCGGACTTTCCAGCTTCAACCTCCAATGGATCTTCTTCCGTGATGTCTCTTAATTCTGCCAAATCCTTGTGTCTGTACAAAGCATTGTCATCCAAATTTACTTTGGCATCAACTGCCAAAATTTTATCATCGGAAGTTTTAAGAACTGGGTTAATTTCAAATTGAGAAGAGTCTGTGGCCTCGTAAGCCTTGTAAAGTGCAGCAATGAATTTCACCATTTCTTTAAAGGCATTACCGGACAAACCTAGTTTGAAAGCAACCTTACGAACTTGGAAAGCCTGTAAACCTACCTTTGGATCAATCCATTCCTTGATGATTTTCTCAGGAGTTTTCTCAGCAACTTCTTCGATATCCATTCCTCCCTCGGTCGAAGCCATGATGACATTACAACCCTTGGCACGATCTAGTAGAATGGATAGGTAATATTCTTTTGGTTCGGAATCACCTGGATAGTATACATCTTCGGCGATCAGAACCTTGTTTACTTTTTTACCTTCTGGACCAGTTTGGTGTGTTACAAGTGTACCCCCCAAGATGTTGCGGGCTTTCTCACTTACTTCTTCCAATTTCTTGGCTAGAAC
>JABXHZ010000060.1 GCA_013373335.1 Cyclobacteriaceae bacterium
AAAAATATTACCGGGTCCTAAATAGCTTTTTGAGCTTATTACCTATTGAAAGTTTTTTGGTCTTAATCTTTTTCTTCTTGGTCTCCAAGTCTTCCCCATAGTAATTGTACATATACTTATTGTTCTGGGAATAGAGATAGGTGTTACCGTAACCATAATTATAACCCTCGTAATGGTATCCAGAATTAATAATCCCATTAAAGACCCCATATACATTGGTTACTTGCTTGTTGTTAAACAAGTCATTAATCATAACCAGGTGATCTTTGTTGGTATAATTTTGACGCACTACATACAAGTTAATGTCAAACAGGCGCATCAAATCTATGGTCTCAGAAACCAATCCCATTGGAGGGGTATCAAAAATCACTACATCAAATTCCGACTCTAAATAGGCCAAAAAGTCTTTGAGCCGTTGGGTTTGCAACAATTCAGCGGGGTTTGGAGGAATTACTCCTGAAGGCACAAAGTATAAATTTTCATGCTCTGAAGGAATTACAATGTCTTTTGCTTCAACCTTACCAATAAGGTAAGAAGAAAGACCTACCTTATCTGAATGATTAAAATAAGCAGCCAATTTAGGTCTTCGCAAATCACCTCCCACTACCACGGTTTTCTTGGAACCAAAGGCCATGGCAGATGCTAAATTCAAAGAGGTAAAGGTTTTTCCTTCACCGGAAACGGATGAAGTGACCAAAATTTTCTTGGTATTCTTTCCACTTGCCAAATAAGTAATGGCCGAACGCAAAGAACGGAAGGATTCTGCTACAGCAGATTTGGGATGTTCTAAGACCACCTTATTGGTGTCCTTGGTTGAGAAACCAATAACCCCCAATTGCGGAATCATGAAATGCTTCTTCAAATCACGCTGATCCTTTATGGAATCATCGAAAATATCGCGCATCACGATAAAGCCAAAAGGAATTAAAAATCCCATGACAACAGCCAGGGCATAATTTTGTTGCTTCTTCGGGAAGACAAGGGTCCCCTGTTTTGCTGTATCCAAAATGGCATTATCCGAAACATTAGAAGCTCGTGCAATTCCAGCTTCAGCACGTTTTTCCAACAAGTAGGTGTAAAGAGACTCCCGAAGCTTAAACTCCCTGAAAATCCCTGTGTATTGAGATTCAGATTCCGGAAGAGTAGCAAATTCAGCATCGTAATTCGAGATTTCACGCTGAATGCTTCGCTGTTGTTTTTTAGTATTTTCAATCAGATTGACCACATTTTCAAACAAGGCATCCTGAACCTTCTCCATCTGCACATCAATCTTGATCACCTCCGGATGGTTTTCATTTACAGTGGCCAATAATTTTCGCCTATCCTGCGAAAGGGTAACCAAGGTTTGGATTAATCCATTGAGTAAGGGGTCAGGAACACCGATAACAGAGGGAGCAATCACATCAGAAAAGTCTTTACTCTTCTGTTCCATGTACCGCTTGATTTCCTCAAAATAATTGAGCTGATAAGCCAATTCTGCATTTTGCTCATCCAAGGAATTCATTTTACTCAGGATATTGGAAAATTCAGCTGACACATCCAGCAACTTGTTTTCCACTTTAAAATCCTGAAGCTCCCGCTCCTTTTGTTTCAAAGAATCTTCCAAATACCCTAATTGCTCCTCGATAAAGGCAATGGTGTTTTCCTGAATCTTATTTTTTTCATTCAGATCATAATCAATGTAGGATTCCATCAGGGCGTTGATATAATCTCTTCCCTTCTCAACCACCTTGGTGGTGGTGCTAATCGTCAAAACAGAACTGAAGTGGGTCTCTAAACTAACACTAACCGATCTCGCTAAACGATCTTCTAATGTATTCGGATTTATAAATTTAAAAATCACAATATCCCCGACTCTACCTGGATTCACTAAATGAACCGTAAACTTAGAGCGAGCCGTTTCTACCTCTTGTCCAAAAGTATAGGTCTTGTTAAAAACGCTCTCGTCGCCTGCGGCTTGAGCTGGATTAAAATCAAGCACACTGCCCTCTGGAGGCATCAATTTGAAATTCTGATCAGATAAAATTTGCAATTCAACAGGCGTTTCGGTTACCTGCAAGTGGTTCCAATCTACTTCGATGCGAATGGGAGAACGATCATAAAGTTCAATGTCTTTGATGTTGGTCTTTGCATAATATTCCACATCAAAGTGTAATTTTTTTAATGCTTCTCTTGCCAAGTTCTTAGAACGTAACCTAAGAATGTCATTTTCTAAATTGGCACCCGAATTAAAAATATTGGAACGGTCCAGGATTCGTGCTTCCGGAGTCGTATTGGTTTTAATCACCAAAGAGCCCTTTACTTCATATTCCTCCACCGTATACCGATGAAACAAGAATACAGCTATTAGGAAAATAATAATGAAAAGCGCATACCAAGGCCAATAGCGCGAATATTTCGCAACGACATAGCGTATCTCTAACGCTTTTTCTTCATTATCTAATTGGCTGAGGTCGAGCTTCTCCATGATCCTTAATTCCCAGTTACTAAGTTAATAAATAACAAAGCAGATGCCAGCAATCCGGCAATGAGTGCCAGAGATGCAGTTAAATTATCAGCCGTTCCGATTTGACGGATTTTCATTGGTTCTATGTATAGAATATCATTGGGCTGAATAAAGTAAAAAGGACTTGCCAGCAAGGCCCGATCATTCAAATTGATTTGATGAATCTTCACTCCCCCATCGTATTGACGGATAAGGAATAGTTTGTTCTTTTTCCCTAAAAGGGTGGTTTCCCCTGAATTAGCCAAGGCATCAAATATGGTAGCCCGGTTTTTATAAATAATCTGAACACCTACATTATTAAATTCTCCCAAGGTGGTATAGCGGATTCCGGCAATTCTTAACTTGACATACACTTCCTCCTTGAAGAATTTATTAATCCCTTCTTGGATTTTTACTTTTGCCTGTTCTTCGGTCAATCCCCCAATCTTTATTTTTCCCAGTTTGGGAACCTCCACCATACCATCTTTATCGATGGAATAACCAATAAAATACAATGGATCGGACCCTTGGCTTTGGCCTCCGCTACCAGCTCTCACCACCCCCATATTTCGGCTATTTTGATAAGAAAAAGCTTCTGTTAATTCCTCATCAGAGGTTGCAAAATCAATCTCGACTATATCAAAGGGCTGAAGAATATATTCATAATCTACCTCTGCAAAGGGAATGAATTCATCCAATTCGTAGGAAGTACTATCGGAAAGGTTTTGGAGATAAGTAATCCGCTTATTACTGATACAACTCGAACCCAAAAGCGATAAAAAAAGAAAATACAGCGCTATTTTTCTCATAAACTGAAAAGGCCAAAGGCTTTTCAAATATAGGTAAATTGTTGGGGCAGAGAAGAAGATACGCAAAAAAAGAGAAGAGCTCCGGGATAGAGGATTGGGAAGCAGGATTTACGAGGTACGAAATACGATTTACGAAGTACGAGGATAGTGAAGGACGAAATGCGATTTACGAAGTACGAGGCAGACTAGATCCTTAAAGTAGTTTTAGGCCATCAATTCAGCAAAAAGCTAGAAAAGGATAAATAATGAATGTCGAATGATGAATAGTGAATATCGAAGTGAAAATCCAGTAACGCCTGAATTACCCCGGAGAGGTAAAAGATTTGTAGCCCAGTATGAGCAAGAAGGAACGACGCGCGAAATGCTGGGCAAGAGAACGAAAAAAATTTTAGCGCTGGCCCAAGATTATTTTTTGGAAATGAAAGCCTAGTGCCAGCAAGACAGAGACGGATCTTTGATAGATGAAGCACGATCTTCGAAGTACGACTTATACAAGTTTCTTAATGTGGTTTTATACCATCAATTTAGCAAATAGCTAGAAATAATTAAATAATGAATGTCGAATGATGAATCTTGAATATCGAAGAAAAACAGGGTGCCGTTGGAAAAACCCCGTAGGGGTAAAAGATTGGTAGCCCAGTATGAGCGAAGCGAAACCCAGGGTATAGAAATTAATAGAAAAAACAGCGCTGGCCCGGGAGTATGGTTAGGAAACGAAGATATGATGCCAGCAAGACGAAGAGGAATTTTAGGGAAAAATTGTAATCAAAACACCTTTCATGAGGACATGAACGGGGGCTGGGGAAATTCTTGATGGATGGATCGCGAATATCGAGGTATTATATTTTCCAAACCCCTACCCCATTTCTGGAAAGAATTCTATTTTTAAAACATGGTAATTCGCAAAGGGACCAAAGAAGATATTCCCCAAATCATACAACTGCTGAAGGAATCGCTTGGAGAATCACTCCTCCCAAAAACAGAAGAATTTTGGAAATGGAAACACCTCGACAACCCTTTTGGAACTTCCCCGGTTTTGGTAGCTGAAAAAGAAAATCAAATCATTGGGGTACGGGCCTTTCTTCGTTGGCAATTTACCGATCAAAATAGAATCTATTCAGCCTACCGTGCAGTTGATACTGCAGTACATCCAAAGTACCAAGGTCAAGGAATCTTCAGCCGCCTGACTCAGGAATTGGTGGAAGATATGAAGAATGAAGGGATCCAGTTAATCTTCAACACGCCCAATAAAAAAAGCCATCCAGGCTACTTGAAATTAGGTTGGGAAACTTGGGGCAAACTCCCTTTAAAAATCAAACTGAAAGTCCCAAAATCCTCCAATAGATCATTCCATTCTAAAAACTGGGAAGAAGTTTCTCCACTTCTTTCAAGTCTTGAGGACTCCTCATACACTCGACCCGGAGTTCACACAGACCTTATTCCCGGATATATCTTCTGGAGATATAAACAATGTCCAATTGTCAAGTATTTCTATTTAAGTGATGGAGAAACCTACTTACTGATTTATAGATTGAAAGAGGGAAAAAAAGGAAAAGAGCTTCGAATTACGGACTTATTTACTTTCTCTGGATTTGACAAAAAGAAATTGCAAACGCAATTCCGAGAGTTGATAAAAAATAGTGGAGCAGTTTGGGTAAGTTTTTCTGGCTTAAATTATGATCCAAATGTGCTGGACTTAGGCAGCATCCCATTATTAACCCAAGGACCGCTAATTACTTTGCGAAAACTTCAAGATGATTTAGATCCTCGATTTTTGGACTGGAAATGGAGCTTAGGGGATTTGGAGCTGTTTTGATTTTAGAATTACGATTTACGAAGGACAGCCGATGGCTAATTACGAAATACGATTTATTAAGTACGACGCATACTAGATTCTTAACGTGGTTATAGGCCATCAATTCAGTAAATAGCTAGAATTCTTAAATGTTGAATGTAGAATGATGAATGTTGAATTTCTAATTGAAAAAGCCAGTAACACCTTTATTACCCCGTAGGGGTATACGATTGGTAGCCCAGGGTGAGCGAAGCGAAACCCAGGGTATATGAATCAACAAAATAAAAAGCGCTGGCCCGGAATTATTGGTTGAAAACGAAGATTTGATGCCAGCAAGACGAAGACGAGTCATTTTTGAAACAATGATTTCTATTGATTTATTTCTTCACATTATAAAGCCCTTGGAGGGTTATAGTGATGAGAAGATTTTTCGGATTGCAAATCCTACTATATCGGTTCGGGATTATAAATACCGAACAGCAGAAACAATTAAATAATGAATATCGAATGATGAATGTTGAATATCGAAGTATGCCGCTCAAAAACCCTAGAGGGGTGAAATTTTGGTAGCCCAGTATGAGCAAGGAGGAACGACGCGCGAAATGCTGGGCAAAAAACGTAAATAATTTTAGCGCTGGCCCGAGATTATCGTTAGGAAACATCTGCAAAATGCCAGCAAGGCGAAGACAATTTTTTTTTTTTAAAAATTTGAATCAGACTTCCGTTGGTGAGGACACGAACGGGGGCGGGGGAATTCGAAAAATTCCCTCGGAGGGTTCAATTTGAAATGAAATCAAAGATTTTCTTAACTTAATTAAAAATTACCCTTTTAACACATGCCTGGAATTTTTACCATTTCCCTCGATTTTGAACTGCTTTGGGGGATTTTTGATAAGGTCGGAACAAAATACAAACCAGAATATTTTTCAAATACTCGAAAGGTAATTCCACAAATGCTGGATCGCTTTGGGAAAAATGAAATTGGGGTTACCTGGGCTACAGTGGGGATGTTATTCGCCGAAAATGAAGAGGAATGGAAGGACTACTCACCGGAATTCACTCCTTCCTACCGAGACAAAAAATTATCTGCTTACGAATGGGCAAAAAAAAATGGTATCCGACCGGAGGTTCATTTCGCTCCTGAATTAATTAAACAAATCCTGGATACTCCTTTCCAAGAACTGGGCTCTCATTCCTTTGCCCACTATTATACCCTAGTCCGTGGCCAAAGTCCGGAACAATTCCGACAGGACCTGAAAGCCACTCAAAAAATCGCTCAAAAAAAATTCGGGATTTCGCTGCAGTCTCTCGTTTTCCCAAGAAACCACATTAACGAACTCTATCTACCCATTTGCTTGGAAGAAGGTTATGAATTCGTTCGGGGTAATCCCAAAAATTGGTACTGGCAAGAAACCCAGCATGAGAGTTTTGGAAAAAAATTCTTCAGGTCAGCCGACTGCTTTTTCCCATTAGGTGAAAAAACCTCCTACCGACTTGAGGAACTTAGCCATTTCAAAAATGAACCTCTCATCATTCCTGCTTCCCGCATCTTACGACCCATGAATATTCGAAATAGCCTTTTCAATGAGATTCGACTCCAGCGTATTTTGAATGAAATGGAATCCGCCGCAAAAGCTGGAGAGGTTTACCATTTATGGTGGCATCCCCATAATTTTGGAAATGATCCCGAAGCAAGCATCAAAGAACTAGATCGAATTCTTGAAAAATACCGGGAACTCAATGAAAAATTCGGATTTGAATCCAAATCCATGAAAATGCTTGGAGAAGGATTACTGGAAAATTCTAGAAATAAGGTTTAAGGAATTTCCATAAAAAAATATTTACTCACTTTTCTTTTGGAGAACCTGATCGTATATGGCTTCTAATTCGGCAACCATACGCTTCATGCTAAAATGATTAACTACCTGTTCGCGAGCTGCTTTGGCCATTTTTTGTTGCAATTCAGCATCTCGTAAAAGTCTTAAGCAATACCCCTCCAATTCTTCCCATTCGTCAATTCCGGTCAAAAAGCCTTGTATTCCATCCTGTATTACTTCCCCTATTCCTCCTGCACGGGTAGCTACCACCGGCACCTCACATGCCATGGCCTCCAACATCGCGATGGGCAAACCCTCAAATTCTGAACTGCTCAGATAAATATCCATACTATTCAAATAAGGCAGCACCTCCTTTTGTACTCCTACAAAGTGGAAATTCTTTTCAAAACCAGAATCCACAATCTGTTTTTCAATGCGAATTCGCCATTCTCCATCACCAACCAGCAAAAAATGAACATGAGGTTCTTTCTTTAATATTCGGATGGCAATTTCCACCCACAACCAAAGACGTTTTTGGGAGCGAAACACTGCCACTTTTCCGATAACATGCGTATCATCAGGAATCCCCAAGTTTGATTTTACCGATGATTCACTTTTCCCTTTTCCCTCATCCCCCATTTTCCTAAAAATCTCCGTATTCACCCCATTCTGAACTACCCTCACTTTTAATCTACCTCCCCGTTTGTAAGGATCCCAAATAGAATTCAGCTGCATGGAAAGCGCTACTTCATTGGAAACGGCAATGGCTACATCCTGCTGCTTAAAGGTCAAACGGTTTCCCCAATAAGAAACCTTATTGTATCGATCCCAAGTATTGTGTTCGGTGTATACGATGGGAATAGCCAATTTTCTACCGACGAAACGCGCCAAAATCCCTGCCCAAGGCAAATGTGCATGGATAATATCAAAGTCATGCTGCTTGACAAATTCCCGAACCCGCTGAACTTGGAAAAACAAACCCAAATTTCCGGAAGGAATCAAATGCACCTGAATGCCCGCCCGCTCCAATTCGTCCACAATATTTTCCTCCTGATGGTAAAAATAAAGGCAGTGGAATTCAAATCGACTTTGATCATGGACCAAGGCCGTCTCCGGAATCAACTTTTCCGCCCCTCCCCGACCGAGGGATTTTATAAGGTGAATTATTTTGATTTTCGAGGACAAAGCGGAATTTGAATAAATGGATTAGGTTCGATTCCAATTCAAAAATAATGGAATTGTGAAGTTCGAAGTACGATTTACGAATTACGGAGATTTTTTCTTTCTTAATTTGGTCTTATGCCATCAATCCAGCATGCACAATGAATGATTTAATGATGAATGATGAATGATGAATGTTGGATATCGAAGTAGGTATCTAAAACCCTCCAAGGGATTGGTGAAACTTGAATTAAACGAAAAACTTTGAAAATATATGTCACTATTGAAAACCCTTGGAGGGTTATGGACGGATCTGAAAATTTCCGTTGGCGAGGACACAAATGGGGGCGGCGGAAATTCTTTATTGATTAATAGTTAATAACGAATTAAAAAATTGAATAACGCCTGAAAAACCCCGTAGGGGTGAAACTATGGGTAGACCTGGGTGAGCGAAGCGAAACCCAGGGAGAAGAAATTAATAGAAAAACAGCGCTGGCGCAGGATTATTAATAGGAAACGAAGTCTTGATGCCAGCAAGACGAAGATGAGTCTTTGTCGAAACCCTCCAAGGCTTTGAAAACATAAACGCCAGTGAAATTCTCTATTTGAATAACACATTTCAACCTTTGCTACTTTTGAAGGCCAAAAGTAGCCAAAAGCCTTCGACGCAAAAAAGCTTCCACGCGCAAGGCCAACGCATGGCCCGCTTTTGCGTCAGCCCAACGCTCCAAAACAAATTGAAAAAGATAGAGCCTGAGAATTTTCCCATCCCATCATGCTGAAAGTACAAATTATAAATAGCCTGGTGTTTCAACCCAGTGTTATAAAACAGGCCGTTTTCCCAGCGCTGGCCTAGGAGTATGGTTAGGAAACGAAGATTTGATTCCAGCAAGAACTTGTCTGCCGTGTCAGATGAAGACGGATCTTTGATAGATGAAGTACGATTTACGAAGTACGAGACATCTTAATTTCTTAATGTGCCTTTTTACCAGCAATTCAGCAAAAAACTCGGAATGCTTTAATGATGAATGAAGAATAGTGAATAAAAAATTGAATAACGCCTGAAAAACCCCGTAGGGGTGAAACTATGGGTAGCCCTCGGTGAGTGAAGCGAAACCCAGAGCATATGAATCAAAATACAAAAAGCGCTGGCGAAGGGTTATTTGTTTGGAAACGAAAAGAAAGTGCCAGCAAGATGGAAACGAATTTGTATCGACGATTTACGAAGTATGCCGATAAATTATTTATTAATGCGGCTTTATATCATCAATCCAGCATGCATCTGTGAATGATTTAATGATGAATGTAGAATGATGAATGTTGGATATCGAAGTAGGTATCTAAAACCCTCCAAGGGATTGGTGAAACTTGAATTAAA
>JABXHZ010000063.1 GCA_013373335.1 Cyclobacteriaceae bacterium
TCCCCGGTGAAGAGTTTTCGAAGTTCTGGGTTTTGAGTAGCGATACCTACCGGACAGGTGTTCAAATGGCACTTCCGCATCATAATACAGCCTTCCACTACCAAAGCAGCGGTAGAAATCCCCCATTCTTCAGCACCCAAAAGCGTCGCTATTGCAATATCCCTTCCCGTTCGTAACTGCCCATCTGTTTGAAGGACGACACGACTTCGAAGATTATTCTTCACCAAAGTCTGATGTGCTTCAGAAAGACCCAATTCCCAAGGCAAGCCTGCGTGACGAATGGATGAAAGTGGAGAAGCACCTGTGCCTCCATCAGCTCCGGATATCAGAATCACATCGGCCATTGCTTTTGCAACGCCGGCTGCAACCGTTCCTACACCTGCCTGGGAAACCAACTTGACGTTGATTCTAGCCTTTCGATTGGCATTTTTCAAGTCATAAATCAACTGAGCCAAATCCTCAATAGAGTAGATATCATGGTGTGGAGGAGGAGAAATCAAACCTACACCCGGCGTGGAATGTCTCACCCGACCGATCCATTCGTCTACCTTATGTCCCGGCAATTGACCACCTTCTCCAGGCTTAGCTCCCTGAGCCATCTTGATTTGTAATTCCTCGGCGTTGGTCAAGTAATTACTAGTTACTCCAAAACGACCCGAAGCAACTTGCTTGATAGCAGATCGTTCCCAGTCCCCGTTTTCCTTTCGCTCAAACCGAACTTCATCTTCACCACCTTCTCCCGAATTACTTTTTGCTCCAATGCGGTTCATCGCAATCGCCAAAGTGGAATGGGCTTCATGGGAAATCGATCCAAAGGACATGGCGCCAGTCGCAAATCGCTTCAAAATAGACTCCGCGGGCTCTACCTCTTCGATTGGAATAGAAATTCGTTTCTTAAATTCAAACAAACCCCGCAAAGTCAACGCATCTCTACTTTGCTCGTTGATCTTGGCAGCAAACTTTTTATAAAGCTCAAAATCATTAAGACGGGTGGATTTCTGGAGCAGGTGAATAGTCTCAGGATTGAAAAGGTGTTTTTCTCCTCGTCGTTTCCACTGATAGACTCCTCCTGTCTCCAAAGTAGGGCTATGTGTATGATAAGCTGCTCGATGACGTATCAGCACTTCCTCGGCCAATTCATCAAATGAAATTCCGGAAATTCTTGAAATAGTGCCCTTGAAGCAACGATCGATCACTTCCGGCCCTAATCCAATCGCTTCAAAAATCTGTGCACCTTGATAGGACTGAAGAGTGGAAATCCCCATTTTGGAAAGAACCTTCAGCAAACCTTTTCCGATTGCTTTTTGGTAGTTGGAAAAGAGCGTTTTGCGATCCTTAATGTTAGGAAAAATCCCTTTTTCGAACTGTTCCAAAAGAGATTCCAGCGCCAAATATGGATTAATAGCAGAGGCACCATAGCCAATGGCTGTGGCGAAATGATGAGTTTCACGAATATCTCCAGACTCTAAAACCAATCCCGCCTTAGTCCGCATATTTTTCTTCACCAAATGGTGGTGAACTGCGCCAATTGCAAGTAAGGATGGAATCGGAGCCCATTCTTCATTGCTGTTTCTATCAGAAATAATCAGAATGTTTTTACGCACATTCACTGCCTCTTCCGCTTGTTTGCACAATGTGTCCAAGGCTTCCAACATTCGCCCTGGTTGATGATCAGCTCTGAAATGCGCATATAATTTCACAGCTCGGTATCCCTGGGACTCCATATTTTGGATTTTTTCCAGGGACTCGTTCAAAAGGACCGGTTGTGAAATATGTATTTGGCGGGTGTGCTGAGGACTTTCTTCCAAAATATTATGCCCTTCCCCAATTCTGGTAAACAAGGACATTACCAACCGTTCGCGAATAGGATCGATAGGCGGATTACTTACCTGGGCAAATAGTTGCTTGAAATAATTGGAAATATGCTGGCTTTGCTTGGAAAGAACGGCCAAAGGCGTATCTGCACCCATTGATCCGATTGCTTCCTGACCATTGGCCCCCATCGGGGCCAAAACCACCTTTAGCTCCTCCGAAGTATAGCCAAAAATCGTTTGGAATTTATGAATATTCTCAGTGGAATAGGGATGAGCCAATACCTCAGGATCCGGTTCCAATCGCAGTTTAATCCGCTGCTCATTTACCCACTTTTCATAAGGCTGGCTTTTGCAAATGTCAGACTTGATTTCTTCATCGAAAAGTACTTTTCCTTTGTTCAAATCTGCTAGAAGCATCTTTCCAGGACTAATTCTACCTTTTTGAACAATGGTAGCTTCCCGAATTGGCAAAGCTCCAGCCTCAGAGGATAAAACCAAACGATCATCCTTGGTGATAAAATAGCGCAAAGGGCGAAGGCCATTTCGGTCCAAGGTAGCTCCTACATTTTCTCCATCCGTAAATAGAAGCGCCGCGGGTCCGTCCCAAGGTTCTACCAGAGAAGCGTGGAATTTATAGAAAGCTTTTCGATCTCTATCCATCACCTCATTATCTTGCCATGCTTCCGGCACCAGCATCATCATGGCATGGGATATGGATCGCCCCGAAAGGGATAAAAGCTCCACCATAGCATCCAAATTGGCTGAATCAGAATTCAACTTATTGGTAATAGGCATCAACATTTGAAGTTCCTCATCCGAAAAGTACTTGGATTGCATCAGCATCTCCTTTGACTTCATTTTGTTGAGATTACCTCGAATAGTATTGATCTCTCCATTATGGGAAAGACAGCGGAAAGGTTGCGCAAGTCTCCAGTTTGGAAAAGTATTGGTAGAAAATCGGGAATGCACGATCGCAAAAGCCGACTCAATTTTGCTGTTTTGAAGGTCTTTGTAAAAAGGCAAGACTTGATCTGTACGAAGTTGCCCTTTATATATAAGTGTGCGACTGCTCAGGGAAGCAAAATAAAAGGATTGGTTAACGCCGGGAATCTGATTGTTAATTTGAGTGGTCGAATGGTTTCGAAGCACATATAGTTTTCGCTCCAGGTCAAGGCCCGTAAGCCCTTTTTTATGTCTCACAAAAAGCTGCTCAATATTGGGCATAACCTCTAGCGCACCTGATCCCGGGACAGTCTCATCCACTGGAACAGGTCTGTAACCGATCAGCTCAAAATCCAGTTCTTCAATGATCTGGTTGAGAAGATCTTTTGATTTTTGAAACAACTGCTTATTCTTTGGAAAGAAGGTCATCCCAACGCCATAAGAACCTTTTTCGGGTAAGTCAATTTCAGTTCTCGCTGTAATGTCCTTTAAAAATTCAT
This sequence comes from Cyclobacteriaceae bacterium, assembly GCA_013373335.1. GTDB lineage: Bacteria > Bacteroidota > Bacteroidia > Cytophagales > Cyclobacteriaceae > Algoriphagus. Next base: position 3,257 of record JABXHZ010000063.1, read on the forward strand.
GAGGAATCTGGATCAAAATCCCCGCACCATCTCCAGTTTTAGGATCAGCTCCCCGTCCCCCACGATGCTCCATATTACTCAACATGAAGAGGGCGTCGCTAATCGTCTCGTGAGAGGCTTCCGCAGTCAAATCCACCACCGCTCCAATCCCACAGGAATCATGTTCCAGTTCGGGACGGTATAATCCATGATGCATATAAATTAGATTTAATAGGTTCAAAATTTCCAAAAATTACCAAAAAAATTACTTCTATTAA
>JABXHZ010000436.1 GCA_013373335.1 Cyclobacteriaceae bacterium
CCAGGTGTACCAAGTGATGTACTAAACCCTAGAAATACCTGGAATAACCCAGAAGAATATGACAAACAAGCATGGATCCTAGCTGAATCCTTTATCAACAACTTCAAGCAATTTGAAGAATTTGCATCAGAGGACATCCTAAAAGGAGCTCCTTCTATTTAAAAAATTTAATAACCCAAGTGTAACCCGTAGCCCACATCATCTGATGTGGGCTTTTTTTCATCCAAAACTTGAATACATACAAATATTTCAGAATCTAAGCTTATTTTTGGACAGCTTTGAAACTAAACTACAAGCATATCCATGAAAATAGCTGAAATCATCACTGAAAAGGGAACCATGAAAGTGGAGTTTTATGAAAAAGATGCCCCCAACACAGTGAAAAACTTTATTGACTTATCGAAAAAAGGATTTTATGACGGACTTACTTTTCACCGTGTCATTCCAAATTTTGTGATCCAAGGAGGATGCCCCGAAGGAACAGGAAGAGGGGGACCAGGTTATATGATCGATTGTGAACTTACTGGAGATAATCAATACCATGATCGCGGTGTTCTTTCTATGGCTCATGCTGGTAGAAATACCGGAGGCTCACAGTTTTTCATTTGTCACAACCGAGAAAATACCCGACACCTAGACAGAAACCACACCTGTTTTGGAAAGGTCTACGAAGGATTGGATGTAATCGATGATATACGAGCTGGAGATAAAATCGAAAAAATCATCATTCACGAAGAATAAAGAAAAATCCCCAATAGGGGATTTTTTTATGCATTCTTACTTTTCCAATAATGCTTCTCATGAAGGTCTGAACGCTTTACGATGGAACGATACCATTTCATCCTGAGAATATCTTTTTCATAATCAGACAAATGAAAATCAGGATGATCGTATTTTTTAGCTTTCTTAATCAATTCATATAGAAAAATCGAAGCAGATACAGAAATATTGAAACTTTCTGTAAAGCCCAACATGGGAATATGAACCAGTCCATCAGCATTTGCCTTCACTTCTTCAGAAATCCCTTCATGCTCATTTCCAAAGACTAAGGCTATTTTTTCGTTGGGTTCCAGTTCATCTAAGGCTATTGAGTCGGGAGAAGGGCTTGTGCCATAGATCTTGTATCCTCTATCTCGTAAATTTTCAAAACAAGCTTCTACAGAGGAACCGTCTTTTCGGTAATATTTATGCAAATCCACCCACTGAGCAGCGCCACGAGTCACATAAGGATTGACTTTGTAAGCATTGGATTTTTCGATTACATGCATATCCTGTACCCCAAAGCAATCACAAGTTCGGATGACAGCACTAGCGTTATGAGGTTTATGAATATCTTCTAATACAACCGTGATAAACCGTGTTCTTTTTTCAAGAACATCATCAATCAATTTCTTTTTATGGTCCGTTATATACTGACCCAAATAGTCTAAAAGTCCTTGATCAAATGCTATTTCCGGTTGTTTTTGAGTCATGAAGGGAATTTAAAACAAGCCCAACTGCTCCTCATCCCCGTCTTTTTTAGGACTTAGATCAATAGTGCTACCAATTTCCAATTCGTCTGATTCATCAGCCTTTTCCGATTCTTTCTCTGACTTTTCAGCTTTTTTTGATGATATCAATTGCACTTCCTTAACAGGGTGAGAGCTTAATTTATTCCCCATAGCTTTCCATCCCTTTACATCAATCAACATATCCAAATCATATTCTTGCTCTTCTTCGGCTTTCCCTTTTTGAACAAGAACCTTGACTTGGGGCTGCTTTTCGGTAGATATCAATTTGAGATAAGAAGATCGATGATCAGTAATAAAGTTGAACTTCTTATTCAGGGTCGTCGTCTCGATTTGAAAGCGCTTTACGTAATAGGTTTTGCTTCCTCCATCATAATATACGGCCGACAAGACTTTTTCAGGATCAAATTTTTCAATCAAAAGGACTTCATTCGGCTCATAGCGATTCGTTAACTCAAAACCCGTCAACTCATAATCTCCTGACTTATAACAAACCAAAATCTTATCCTCGCCTAAAAAATTTCCAATCAATTGACCTCTTTCATCAGTATTCAATCTTCCTACAACAGGATCATAGTAAATGTCCAAACCGCCTAAAGTAGAAACACCCTCCATTTTCAACTGAACCTTACGAACAGGATATTTGGTCAGAATATTACCTCCAGCCCCTCTCCCTTTGATATCTAAGGTTGCAAAATCAAAATCAAAAACTTTGACTCTGGCCTTTGCACCCTGAGTCAGATAAACCGTTACAATTTCTGCCTCTCCATTTGGATTCGCAGTCAAATACATGACTTTAGACCCTTTGGTCCCCTTAGTTAAATCATATTCCCGATCCCGGGTAACACCTCCCGGCTGGAAGCGCTTGACCATAGCTCGTCCACTTGCCCCATCTAAATAAATGAGGTTAAAAGTCAGACGGTCATCATTCTTTCGGAAAATTCCGACATGGAGTATGTCCTTACCCATGAAGAGTTTATCCTGAATCTTGGAAACCATCATTTTCCCATCTTTGCGGATGGCGATGATATCATCCAAATCGGAACAATCACAGACAAATTCATCCTTCTTTAAGCCAAACCCTACAAAACCATCTTTTCGATTCACATAAAGCTTCGCATTGTTTGCTGCTACAACTGTAGCCTGAATAGTATCAAATGCTCGGATTTCAGTTTTTCGTTCACGACCTTTTCCGTACTTCTCAAGAAGTCTTTGATAATATTTGATCGAATATTCTGTCAGATGGCGAAGGTGGTAATTCACCTCTTTCAGCTCTTCTTCCAGTCGCCGCATCAACTCATCTGCCTTGAAGGAGTCATACTTAGAAATTCGCTTTATTTTGATTTCGGTAAGACGTACCAAATCTTCCTGCGTAATTTCTCTATAGAAATCAGGTTTATATGGGTCTAAACCTTTGTCTATTGCCTGAAGAACTTCTTCCCAAGTCGTACATTCTTCAATATCTCGATAGATTCTGTTCTCGATAAAGATTTTCTCCAAAGAGGAAAAAAGCAGCTTTTCCATCAACTCCCCTTTTCGAATCTCTAATTCTCGCTTGAGAAGTTTTTTGGTTTGCTTGGTATTGTACTCCAGGATATCATTGACTGAAAGGAATACAGGCTTTTCATTGATAATTACACAGGCATTCGGAGAAATAGAAACCTCACAATCCGTAAATGCATACAAGGCATCGATGGTCACATCTGGGGAAACTCCAGAAGCAAGATGAACTTGGATTTCTACATCCTTGGCCGTATTATCAACGACTTTTTTGATTTTGATTTTGCCTTTATCATTGGCTTTCAAAATCGAATCTATAAGAGAATCCGTGGTAGTTCCATATGGTATCTCTTTGATAACCAATGTTTTGGTATCTTCCTCTTCAATTTTAGCACGAACCTTTACTTTTCCCCCTCGAAGACCTCCATTGTATTCGCTAAAGTCTGCTAAGCCGCCTGTCAGGAAATCCGGAAGAATATTGGTTTTATTACCTTTA
>JABXHZ010000149.1 GCA_013373335.1 Cyclobacteriaceae bacterium
AAAGCTTATCTATTTTCAATAATTTATGCCTCATTACTTTTCAGTTTCTTCACTAAAATATGACCTTAAGGCTTCCCTCGTAGTATTTTTAGTAGCCTTACCACTTTGTTTGGGCATTGCTGTTGCTAGTGGGGCCCCACCCATGTCAGGCTTGATAGCCGGAATTGTAGGGGGTGTCCTGATAGGTTTACTATCTGGTTCTCATGTCAGCGTGAGTGGTCCAGCAGCTGGCTTAACAGTTATAGTATTGGACTCTATTTCTACCTTAGGAACCTTTGAATTGTTTCTTGGAGCAGTCGTGGTTTCCGGAATAATTCAGCTGATATTTGGTCTATTGAAAGGTGGGGTTTTGGGATATTACTTTCCACATTCTGTGATAAAAGGAATGTTGACTGCCATAGGATTGATTTTGATTTTAAAGCAAATTCCACATGCATTAGGTTGGGATAAAGATGCCATGGGTGACATGGCTTTTTTGCAAATCGACAATGCCAATACCTTCTCTGAGATTTGGTATGCCATACAATATTTCAGTCCAGGTGCCATCCCAATTACAGTTATTTCTCTTTTGATTATTTTCTTTTTTGAAAGGCCCAAAATCAAGAACAATCCAATTCTAGGCCTAGTCCCTGGAGCATTATGGGCTGTAGTCTTCGGAATTTTAGCGAATCAATTTTACGGAGCTTTTATTCCTTCATGGCAATTGTCAGGGGAACATTTGGTAAATATTCCAGTAGTTGAAAAACTAGAGGACTTTGCCGGTTTAGTGACCTTTCCAAATTTTTCCATGATCATGAGTTCAGATTTTTGGGTGATTGCTTTCACCATAGCTGTCATTGCAAGTATTGAGACCTTGTTGAGCATAGAGGCTGGAGATAAAATGGATCCAAAAAAGCGAATTACTCCTGCTTCCAAAGAATTGGTTGCTCAGGGAATAGGAAATACAGTTTCTGGCCTGATTGGTGGTTTACCGATTACTGCGGTAATTGTGAGAACATCCGCGAACATTGCATCAGGTTCAAAAACAAAATTATCAGCCATTCTCCATGGCATACTTTTATTGGTTTTGGTTGTGGGAATTGCAGGGGTTTTAAACAAAATTCCTTTGAGCTGCTTGGCTGCGGTGTTATTTATGGTAGGCTTTAAGCTTGCCAAACCGTCAATTTTTATTAGTGAATATGAAAAAGACCTCAATCAATTTTTACCTTTTATTATTACAGTTATTGCCATTCTTTTTACAGACTTACTTGTAGGAATTGGTATAGGGCTCATTGCGGGAATATTTTTTGTAATGCGGACGAATTATCGAAAATCAATTCAGGTGACTGAATTAAATGGTAAGTATCTAGTTAAGCTTCAAAAGGATGTTTCATTTTTAAATAAAGCTCCTCTTCGGAAAGCCTTTGAAACTATACCCAATGGAAGTGAGGTAATAATCAATGCTACCAAAGCGCAATTTATTGACCATGATATCCAAGAAGTTTTGAATGATTTCATCAATTCCGCCCCTGGAAAAAATATTGAGGTGGAGACTGAAGGATTTAAATATAACCTAGAAGAAACACTATGAACGATTACGAAAAACTTCTGCTGCAGAATAAAGCCTGGTCGGAGGAAAAAACAGGAATCGATGAGAATTTTTTTGAGCGATTGGCAAAGCAACAAAAACCCAAATTCTTATGGATTGGTTGCTCGGATAGCCGGGTTCCCGCCAACGAAATCACAGGAACTGATCCCGGGGAAATATTTGTCCATCGAAATATTGCCAACATGGTAGTTCATACAGACCTAAACCTGCTTTCAGTTTTACAGTATGCAGTAGAGGTATTAAAAGTAGAACATATCATCGTCTGTGGACATTATGGATGTGGCGGTGTGGAAGCGGCTCTTTCGAACAAACATTTAGGCTTAATCAATAAATGGCTTCGTAATATCAAAGAGGTTTACCGCCTATACCGTGATAAAATAGATATGATAGAAGATCAAAGTGCCAAACTAGACAAATTGATCGAGTATAATGTGATTGAACAATGCCAAGATCTCATCAAAACTTCCATCATTCAAAAAGCTTGGATGGAGCGTAAAGGTCCTCATATTCATGGTTGGGTTTATGGGATCAAAGATGGTTTAGTAAATGAGTTGGTATCCATACCGGCTGATTTTGAAAATATTGACCCTATTTTCCGATACAGTGAGGAACAGCTAAAAATCCCGCATTAAAAATTTCTTTCCTTCAATGCTTTGATTTATGAAAACGGGACACTTACTTTGAAGTGTCCTTATACTTTTTGTGTGAGGATTTATAAAGAAGAGGCGAGAGACAGGCTCGAAGACCCTCTGGCAACCTTCCAAAGTGAAAAGGTGCCAAATCCTGCCAAGTAAGAAGGTCTTACTTGGAGCTATAAATTCTTCACGATATGACGATTTATACCCCATTTATTTCCCTGTTTCTTTCAGCATCAAATTCGATGTGTAGAATCCTATATTGATTCTATCAGGGACCCTTATATTCTTTTTTCTAACCTTTAACCCTATTTCATTATGTCTACCAATTATCGATTTGAGACACTTCAGCTTCACGCTGGACAAGAACCAGACCCTTCAACCAATGCTCGAGCGGTACCAATTTATCAGACTACATCTTACACCTTTCAATCCGCTGAACACGGGGCCAATCTATTTGGATTGAAGGAATTCGGTAACATCTATACCCGAATTATGAATCCCACTACAGATGTGTTTGAAAAACGAATTGCTGCCTTAGAAGGTGGTGTTGCCGCAGTTGCAACTTCTTCAGGGCAAGCCGCCCAATTTCTAGCTTTGAATAATATACTTCAGGCAGGAGAAAATTTTATTTCTACCTCATTCCTTTACGGGGGAACTTTCAACCAATTCAAAGTCGCTTTCAAACGAATAGGGATTGAAGCTCGATTTGCAAAAGGTGATCATCCAGAGGCCTTTGAAAAGCTAATAGATGAAAAAACAAAAGCCATTTACTTAGAGACAATCGGAAATCCAGAATTTAATATTCCAGATTTTGAGGCAATTGCAGGTTTGGCCCGGAAATATGATATTCCCTTGATAGTGGACAATACTTTTGGAGCAGGCGGTTATTTATTCCGGCCACTCGATCACGGTGCCAATATAGTCACGGCCTCCGCTACAAAATGGATTGGTGGACATGGCACATCTATAGGAGGAGTGATCATTGATGGAGGTAATTTCAACTGGGGAAATGGAAAATATCCACAATTTTCAGAACCTTCTGAAGGATATCATGGATTGAATTTTTGGGAGGTTTTCGGAGAAAACAACCCACTAGGCTTACCCAATATTGCTTTTGCTATTCGTGCAAGAGTGGAAGGTTTACGGGATTTTGGTCCATCCCAAAGCCCCTTTAATTCCTTCTTGTTATTGCAGGGCTTGGAAACGCTTTCTCTTCGTGTCCAACGAACAGTGGATAATGCCTTGGCATTGGCTGAATGGTTGGAAAAACACCCAAAAGTGCAAAAGGTAAATTACCCTGGTCTTCCCTCCTCTCCTTATCATCAATTGGCCAGAAAATATCTCAGAAATGGTTATGGAGGAGTTTTGAGCTTTGAAGTCCAAGGAGAAAAAGAAAAAGCAACGCAATTTATCGACAGCTTAAATTTGATCTCTCACCTTGCCAATGTAGGAGATGCAAAAACGCTAATAATTCAACCTTCAGCGACTACACATCAACAATTGACAGAAGAAGAACAATTGGCATCTGGAGTTACCCCGAGCCTTCTCCGCCTTTCTGTTGGAATTGAACACATCGATGATATCAAGGCTGATTTAGAACAAGCATTCGAAAAAATTTAAACATGAACCTCACTCATCCTATCGTGAACATGGATATTCGAACTGATATTTTCCAATCAAAAACTCCTTTTGTGCTTGAATCTGGTCAAGAATTACCGGAATTAGAATTGGCTTATACTACCTATGGCAAGTTGAATGAGGCTCAAGATAATGTGATCTGGATTATACATGC
>JABXHZ010000407.1 GCA_013373335.1 Cyclobacteriaceae bacterium
AGTTTGGGGATGTTCTCTAATCCTATTTCGGCTTTTGCAAAAGCACTGATTCCAGGGACTATCACGCTGAGTCAGATGGTCGGAAAGATGGTTCAAAATTTACAACAAGGTGTGGCTTCAGATCCTCAAACCTTAGAACAGGTCAATCTACTTCAAGCCGAATTAATCGGTAAAGGAAAGGTTCTCAATACAGTTGATAATGTGGGAGGAGGATTTGACCATGGGAAAACCCTTATTGCAGATACTGAAAGCCATAAGCTTTACACCATCCTTAATCAGAATGAAAACCTGATTGTATTTTCTTCGGAGGAAACCGCTCCTTTGGCTATTGCGCCTGATTTAATTTGCGTGATCACAAAGGAGTTTAAAGTTGTTACAAACGGGGAAATTTCCAGTGCTGACGAGCTTTTTATAATTCGCGTGCAAGCTCCGGAGGAAATGCAAAGTCCGGGAATTGTGAAGGGGTTTCAGGAATTAATTAATGAAATGGGGTATGCGGGTTCCATGAAAGTCGCTCCTCAAAAATTGATAGGCTTGGGAGATTTGTTTAATCAGTTGGCAGAATTAATAAAAGAAAAATATTCCTAACTGCTTCTATCCTAAGGAATTGGAATCATAAAATTTAAAAAGCCCATGAACTTGGCCTACCTGCGTGATTATTGTCTTTCCAAGCCTGGAACTTCAGAAGATACTCCTTTTGATGCAAACACTCTTTGCTTTCGGGTTGGCGGAAAAATCTTCGGTATTACAGATCTGAATGAGTTCGATTTCATCAATTTGAAATGTGACCCAGAGAGATCAGCAGAACTTCGAGAGCGGTATGAGGGAATTACGCCCGGATATCATATGAATAAACAATGGTGGAATTCAGTTTCTGTCAAGGGAAATGTTCCAGATAAATTAATCTTGGATTTGGTGGATCATTCCTATGAATTGATCTTTGCCTCCTTACCCAAAAAAATACAAGCTGAAATCCAATCATGAGTTTTTTTTCTGTTCGAAATATTCGTAAGTCCTATGAGCAAAAAGTGGCTGCTCTTCATAACTTTTCACTAGACCTTGAAGAGGGTTCCCTGCTAGCAATTGTTGGTGAAAGTGGTTCCGGTAAATCCACGCTTCTGCGGATTTTGGCAGGCCTGGAAAAACAAGATGAAGGCCAAGTTCTTCTTAATGGGCAGGAAATCCTCAATCCATCTCAAAAGCTGGTAGCAGGCTATGATGAGATCAAGCTAATTCATCAAGACTATCAGTTATATCCCAATACTACAGTCGCTGAAAATATAGCCAGGCCTTTACTTCTTTTTGAGAAAAACTATACCCAAAAGCGGGTAAAAACACTCCTAAAGCAATTTGGGCTAGAAAAGTTTGCGGATCGTTTACCGAGGCAGCTATCTGGAGGTCAGCAACAAAAAGTCGCCATTGCCTCCGCCTTAGCGATAGAACCGGAGGTCTTGCTTTTGGACGAACCTTTTTCTTCACTGGATCGAATTCAAACCCATCAGTTAATTGGGGAATTGGTTGAAAGCTTTAAGGAGGGAAAAACCACAGTCATTTTCGTAACCCATGAATTGGATGATGCCCTTCGGCTCACAGATGATTTATTGATCTTACAAAAAGGGAAAATCATTCAGCAGGGCAATTCTCGAGTCCTTTGTGAGAATCCAAAAAACCAGTATGTAGCGAGACTTTTTTCTCCTATCAATCAGATTCCTAGTCAAGAAAATCGTTTCATCCGACCTAGTGATGTGAAGTTGCGAACGAAAGGAGGACTGCTAGGGCATGTGGTAGATTCCCGGTTTTTGGTGCATTTCAATTCCCTTCAAGTTCGACTGAAAGAAAGTGGGATGATTTGGGAAGTAGATGATCCTTTGAGGAAATACCAGGTTGGAGATCGGGTGTATTTGAATTGGAATACTGAAAAAGAACTTGTATTAAGCAGTTGAAAAAATGGTTGTTATTGATTTACATTTTGTCACCCAGAGAGAAATCGAAGGATTCTCGACTCCCCTCTGGCTGACGTAAGAATTTTTCAATTAATGATCCTCTCCATGAGCTCCATGAACATGTCCATGGTCCAATTCTTCAGGAGTTGCTTCTCGGACTTCCAAAACTTTTCCTTCAAAATGAAGATCAAAACCCACCAAAGGATGATTGAAATCTAAAAGGAGTGTGTCTCCAAAATCCTTCAATACTTTTGCTTGCATGGGATATCCATTTTCATCCATCAAAGGAAGGAATTCCCCTTCTTGGAGCATATTTTCTTCAAATCCCCTTTCTTTGGAGAATTGTGATTTAGGAAGATTGATCAATAATTCATCATCTGCTTCTCCATATGCTTCTTCTACTTTGAGCACAAACTCGAAGGAATCTCCCTCTTGTTTTCCAGTAAGGTATTCCTCAAATTTTTCAGGAAGTCCACTCTGTCCAAAAATGAAATAAAAGGGATCATCTTCATCCCGAACTTCCACGCTGAAAGGAACGGATTCGATTTCGTCTTCGACTTTGCTGACTTTGAGTTCGTAGGTTAGGCCTACGACATTTTGATTTTCGATTTTCATAGCTATTAAATTAGGCCGTATTTCAGGCGGATTCGGAAACGTTCTTTCAAAACCTCCCATTTGCTGAGAGGTGTGGATTTGAGAAGTGGTTGGGAGGATCGAAAAACAAAGTATTGATAGTCTTTTTCCTTGTAGAAAACGGAATAGGTTTCCATTTTTTCCAGATAAAACCCAGCAAAAGTAAGGCTTTTGATGAGGTCTCCTGAATCCAAAGGCTGGTCAATCACCTGAAGTTTTTGAGGTTCGTTTTCAATCATCCATTGCAGGTATCGGGGTGCTGGAATATGGATAAATACTACCGAATCAGAATGTGAATGTTTTTTGATTTTTTGAAACAAAGCCTGATGCTCATCAACCGGAATGTGCTCAAGTACATCCGGGAAGACAAAAAAGTCAAATGTTTGATCTCCTTTGTCAAAATCCGACATGTCGGAGACTTCAAATTTCAAATTGGTTTGGTCCTTCCAAAGATTCTGAGCTTTTGTGATACTTTCAGGGGAGATATCTACAGCGAGTACCTCCCCCTTAGCCACTTGTTTGGCAAGAAGTGATGAAACAGTTCCAATGCCACAACCCACTTCTAAAACCCGATGATGGGATTGAAGTCCAGCAGAAACTACCTTATCAAGAATAGAAAGATGTCGGGAATTAATTCCGGTCTTTTCTTGCTTCTCGGCAAATTGGTCGTAAAAACTGACTACTTTATTTTCGTTTTCCTCTGGATTCATGCTTCTTTTTTGTAAGTGAGGAATATTCCGCCTAGAAGAGCGATCACAATCAAATATTGAAAGATCACCATAGGCGTTTTAGTAGCATAATAACTGGATGGCTCAAAGGAAAATTCAACTTCGTGCGTTCCAGCTGGAATTTCAATACTTCGAAGCAAGTAATTCGTACGAAGAATGGGGACTTCATTTCCGTCAACTTTCGCTATCCAGCCTTTTGGATAATGGATTTCAGAAAACACAACTAATCCCCCCTGATCCATTTCTGCTTGGTATTGGAGGGTGTTAGGGTTGTGTTCTACTAAGGAAACCCGACCAGCTCCAGCTGAAACAGCTCCGAATTCTTCATTATTTACAGTTGCTTGAGCCTTTGTGTCAATCTCCCCAACCAATTTAATTTCTTCCTCATTGCTGCTGACTGGGATAATTTCGGAGGGAACCCAAGCAGGTCCATTTGCCTCCGGATTTTCAAAAACCGCTCCTGCTTCCTGACCTGCAATCAGATATTTCGTATTGAGCATATTGATGACTCCAATCCCTTCCCAATCAAAATCACCCTCCTGAGCTTTAGAAATGAAATCTTGGATTTCATCCTGAAGTTGATAGTCAATCAAATCCTGATAGCGACGAAGTTTCGCACCATGATAGCCACCCAAACTTGCAAATCGATAACTCGTTCGTGCACCTTGAGTCAATCCTTCTGTTAGGTTCAGAACCCGGAAGTAACCTGAGTCTTTTGCAATTTCTTTTTCAGCAGATGACTCCGCGAAAAATTGTCGGGATGGGTTTCCCTGAAAGGATTCATTGTTGAGGTAACGTCTATTGATGGTGACCAGGTCCAAGGAAATCAATGCGATCAAAGCTAGCCCTAAGACCCAATCTGAAATCTTTTCTTTAATACTTAAAAATACCAAGACCACAGCTGCAGCTATAAATCCGAAGCTTTTCCAGGCTGAGGTCGAAAGCATACTTTTTCGATCAGTTTGAAGCGCATTTGCCAGCCATTCGGGAAGATTGCTGTCAACCGGCGCTTCAAATCGGAAAAATGCTCCTGAGGCAATCGCCAAGATTAATACGAGACCACCTACTATGCCTCCGGCAAGGTATAGCGGTTTCAAATCTTTCTTTTGAACGAGTTTTTCCAAAGAAATCATACCCAGGACCGGAATCGCAAAAAGTGTGATTCCTAAGGCCATGGATACTGCCCGGAACTTATTATAGCCTGGAAGAATATCAAAAAGAAGGTAGTTGAACCAAGCCAAATTTTTTCCCCAACTCAATAGAATGGAGAACAAGATCATTCCTCCGAAGGCATACAAAACCTCCTTTGGTGCAGCCCATATGCCCAAGACGGCCAAGAATACCAAAATAATTCCACCGTAGATAGGGCCTCCCGTAAAGGCCTGATCTCCCCAATAGGTCGGGGCAGCTTTTACAAATCCATTGATTTGTCCGGCATCGATTCCATTTGCACGTAGGGCTTTTTCAGAAGCGGAGTTTTCAGGTAAGGGCGTTTGGCTTCCTCCTCCGTAAAAATCCGGGATTAGAAGCGTAAGGGTTTCTAATTTTCCATTGGACCAAGAAAATGCATATTCCCGATCCAAGCCACTCGACTCCGTTTCCAAGGTGGCATTTCCTCGGGTAGAGTAAGGGCTATATTCCAAAGCTGTAGCCAGTCTTCCCAAATTTCCTCCAACCGCCAATAATGCACCGATTATCAAGAAGCCTAAGCTTTTTCCGATTTCAAGGGCTCCATCCTTTTTCCAGTCGAAAATCAATCGAACCAAAACATAAATCACAGAAATTATTAGCGTGTAGTAGGTGATTTGTAAATGGTTGAATTTGAGCTGAAGTAAGAGCCCCAAAGCCAAAAGTGCTGCGCCAAGAATTCGTTTTTTCTCAAAGGCTAGGTGAATTCCAGCTAGGATAAGCGGTATCAGACAAACAGCCCAGATTTTAGCATTATGGCCCGCTTCTAAGGATAGTAGATTGAAGGTGTTGAAAGAAAAGGCAATTGATCCAGCGATCGAAAAAAGAGGTCGTACCCGGTAACTTAAGAGCAAAACATACATCCCCAACATACCAAAAAATAACCCGTTAATCGGGTGTGGAAGCCCGAGGGTGAGAATGGATACAAGTGTATTCGTTAAATCGCCTGGAAATTCGAGGCTGATAAAATAAGCAGGCATACCACCAAACATGGAATTGGTCCAAAGAGCCTGTTCACCGGTTTCTGCTCGGTAATCCATGACTTCTTTGGCAGAACCTTCCCATTGGAGGATATCTCCCTGGAAAATAACCTTCCCGTCAAATACCAAGGGAGAAAAGTAAAAAACGATAAGTAGGTAGAAAATGAGCACTCCCAGTAAGTGGGGGAGTAGATCTTTTTGAAAATTCAGCTTCATGCAGAAAGTTTTCTTCGTTCGGTAATGAAAGTCCGCAAATTAGTGATTAAAAGCCAAAATTGACTTGAATTCTCCGGGGATTCAGGACTTTTAAGTTTTCGTGCAGGCGCTAAAATCATTACTTTTGCAGCAAATAGCGAAAATCACATGTTTGATAATTTAAGTTTGAAGTTGGACCGGGCCTTTAAAACCCTTAAAGGAACCGGGAAAATTACTGAGATCAACGTTGCTACCACGGTTAAGGAAATTCGTCGTGCCTTGATCGATGCGGACGTTAACTATAAAGTAGCCAAGGAGGTCACTGATAAAATCAAGAATGAGGCGCTGGGACGGGATGTATTGATCTCGGTTTCTCCAGGTCAATTATTAGTAAAGATCACCCAAGAAGAGTTGACCAAACTTATGGGGGGCTCCAAGGTGGATATCAAGCTTACCGGTGATCCTGCTGTTATTTTGATCTCTGGTTTGCAAGGTTCTGGTAAGACCACCTTCACTGGAAAATTGGGGGCTTTCTTGAAAAAACAGGGTCGCCAAGTTTTGTTGGTAGCCTGTGACATCTATAGACCTGCCGCCATTGACCAATTGAAGGTGCTAGGAGAGCAAATTGGTGTAGAGGTTTATGCCGAGCCGGAAAACAAGAACGCTATCGAGATCGCTAATAATGCGATTGCCTACGCTAAGAAAACCGGAAAGAAAACGGTAATCGTCGATACTGCGGGTCGCTTGGCAGTAGATGAGCAGATGATGAATGAGATTGAGGCATTGAAAAAAGCTCTCAATCCTTCCGAAACGCTATTTGTTGTAGATTCCATGACCGGTCAGGATGCAGTGAATACTGCCAAGACCTTCGACGAGCGATTGGATTTTGATGGGGTGGTGTTGACCAAGTTGGATGGTGATACCCGAGGTGGTGCCGCTATTTCCATCCGTCACGTGGTAGAGAAGCCGATCAAGTTTATCTCCACCGGGGAGAAAATGGAAAACTTAGATGTTTTCCATCCTGATCGAATGGCTCAGCGAATTCTCGGCATGGGTGACGTGATCTCTTTGGTAGAGCGTGCGCAGCAGTCTTTTGACGAGGAGGAAGCGAAACGGATCAATGCGAAAATCCGAAAGAACAGTTTTGATTTTGAGGATTTCCTTTCTCAATTGGAGCAAGTCAAAAAGATGGGAAATATTAAGGATTTGATGGGAATGATCCCAGGAATGGGAAAAGCAATGAAAGGATTGGATATTGATGATGATTCTTTCAAACCAATCGAAGCCATTATTCGAAGTATGACTCCTTATGAGCGTCAGAATCCTGATATTCTGGATGGAAGCCGCAGAAAGCGTATCGCAGCTGGCTCGGGTCGAAATATCACTGAGGTCAACAACCTGATGAAGCAGTTTGCGGATATGCGTAAGCTAATGAAGCAAATGAATAAGATGGGTGGAGCGAAAGCGGCTATGGGTAAGCTTATGCCTGGAATGGGGAGAAGGTGAGAAATTGAGAATAAAGAATTAGAAATTAAGAATGAGCCCGATCAGAGATGATCGGGTTTTTTATTAATACAGGGTTTTGTTATCCATTTCTTTCCAAATCTCGAAAGCTTCTAAAGCCTCTTCCCGAAGCATAGAGATCATTGGTATTTTTCGATCGGCAGGATTTACTTCAATTTCCTGATAGATAAAATCATCGTCAAAACCTGCGTTTGCAGCGTCTTTCTTGGTGCCGGCATAAAATACCCGCTCTGGTCTTGCCCAAAAAATTGCTCCCAAACACATAGGGCAAGGTTCGCAGGAAGCAAAGACCTCACAGCCTTCCAGCTGAAAATTATTTAGATTTTTGCAGGCATCACGAATGGCAACTACCTCAGCATGTGCGGTAGGGTCATTGGTTTTTAAAACCATATTGGATCCTTTGCCGATGATTTTTCCATCCTTTACAATCACACAGCCAAAAGGTCCTCCATTTCCAGCTTCCATGCCTTCTTTGGCTAGTCGAATTGCCTCCCGCATGAATTTTTTTTGCGATTCATTCATTTTCAAGAATAGTTAAAGGTGTTTCTCACTGCCCACTGCTGACTGCATACTGCCCACTTTTTTTGCTTACAGACCTAACTCATCCACCGGCTCATAAAAGCCAAAAACGCATCCTTGTAATTTTCTCCGATTGAAATCTCATGGTTTCCGATGTGCACGCTGTTTTTAGAAACCGAATCGATGTGGTCCAAAGAGATGATAAATGATCGATGGATTCGCATAAACTTTTCTTCTGGAAGCAGCTCTTCCATATTTTTCAAGCTGGTCAGGGAAAGCAGAGGAGTGTTTTTGGATTTTAAATGGACCTTTACATAATCCTTGTAAGCTTCAACATACAGAATGTCCTTGAGCATGACTTTCACCAGTTGGTATTCTACTTTCAGAAAAATATACTCCAAAGGCTTTGTTGCGTTTTCTTCTTTTTTGGCTGGAGCATTTTTTCTCCGCTCAAAGTAATTGTAAGCTTTGGTAGCAGCATTTAAAAAGTCCTCATAACTGAAAGGCTTGAGCAGGTAATCTAGGGCATCAACTTTATATCCTTCAATTGCAAATTGGTGATAGGCCGTGGCAAAAATTATTCGGGTTTCATCGGAATTTTTCTTTCCATCCAAGACTCGGGCGAGTTCCATCCCCGATAAGTCAGGCATTTGAATGTCCATGAATATGAGTTGGACCTCATGTTGATTGATAAAGCTCAAGGCTTCGATTGCGCTGGAAAATTTCCCGATTAATTCTAGAAAGGAAGTTTGCTCGATGTATTTACAAACTAGATCCAGTGCCAAAGGCTCGTCGTCAACTGCGATGCATTTGAGTTTCATTCGAGATTCAGAGTCAGGTTAACGTAATATTCCTGATTCTCTTCATCTTTCCCAAATTTTAGCCGATGTTTCCCCGGGTACAATAAACTCAATCGTCTCTGGGTATTTACTAGTCCGATTCCATGTTCTTTGGCTTCAGGACTATCTGGGTTGGTGGGGAAAATTTGATTTCTTGTCTCAAAAAACACCGTATTCCCCATGATTTCCAGTTTAATGTAAATTGTACTTTCTTTTTGTGAACTGATGCCATGCTTGAAGGAATTCTCCAAAAAAGGCAATAGCAGCATAGGAGCGATTATGTGGTGATCTTCGGCTTCGTCCAAGTGAATATTGAGTTTAACCTTATCGGTCAATCGCATTTTCATGAGCTCAATGTAG
>JABXHZ010000244.1 GCA_013373335.1 Cyclobacteriaceae bacterium
AAACTTTTTATCCGTTACGTTTCCTATGATGGATTTACCGCATTTGGCTGGTATCGAATTGTTCTGGGGATTCTTTTCCTTGCCTTGATGTGGGGAACGGATTTAGGCTGATTGTAAAATACGATTAACAAATAACTGTCACTTTTGTAAAACCAATTTTACAAAACAAAACCCTCCTCAGCTCGTGCCGGGGAGGGTTTCCACTTTTTATATTCTGCCTATTTTATTTAGACCGATCGATTTGATTTCGGTTTTTCACATATTTCTCCAGCCAAGTATCCATTTCATACAAAGTGTGTAGAATGGATTCTTGCGCAGCATAGCCATGGCTTTCATGCGGTAAGAATACCAAACGGGCAGTGGCTCCATGACCTTTCAGAGCATTGTAATAACGCTCCGATTGAATAGGAAAGGTTCCGGAGTTGTTGTCCGCTTGTCCATGAATCAAGAGAATCGGGGTTTTCACCTTGTGGGCAAAAGAGAAAGGAGACATGTTGAAATACACCTCTGGTGCTTGCCAATAAGTACGTTGTTCATACTGGAATCCGAATGGAGTCAAGGTCCGGTTGTAGGCACCACTTCGGGCAATGCCCGCAGCAAATAAATCCGTGTGCGAAAGCAAATTGGCCGTCATAAAGGCTCCATAGGAATGTCCTCCTACTGCAATTCGATTGCGATCACCGATTCCTAAGCTGACGATGTGATCAATCGCTGCTTCAGCATTTGCTACCAATTGCTCGATGAAGAAATCATTAGGTTCCTGATCACCTTCACCTACAATGGGCATCTCGGTTTGATCCATGATAGCATAGCCTTGTGTCACCCAATAGATCGGAGAGCCCCAGCTCAATCGGGTAAAGCGATATTTAGAACCTCTTACTTGAGCCGCGATTTCAGCAGATTTGTACTCCCGTGGATATGCCCACATCAAAACAGGGAGAGGACCATCAGTTGCCGGATCATAACCTTCCGGAGTGTAAATTACGGCAGAAAGATCCAAGCCGTCTTTACGCTTGTATTTCACCAATTGCTTATTGATTCCTTTCAATCCTTCATAAGGATGGGCGAAATCCGTGATTTGCATTGGTGCAATTCGCTTTTTGGTATTGACCATCCAATAGTTCGGCTGGATATCGGTGCTCTCTTTCAGTGTGATAAGTTCCGTTGCATCTTCATCTACGACTTTCACTACTCGCTCATAGTAAGGGGCTTGTGATCTCCAAAGGATATTTTGCTCCTTGGTTTTTACATTGAAGGTAGAAAGGAAAGGCATGCTTCCTTCTGGGCTTCCTCCTTCGGACGTCATAAACAATAAATCCCCTTGTCGCTTCAATACATTTCGACCAAATTCATTGGTCTCGTAAATAGGGTCTCCCGGATCATTGTAAATGTCATCGTAAGAGCGATCGATGATGACTTGTTTCCCTTGGGAAGGATTGGAAGGATTGATGACAGAGCGGATTTCTCGTCGGGCACCAAACCAGCGCTCATTTAAAATTGCGAAATCATCGGTAGACCAAGCTATTCCACCAAAACGCAGGGATGTGGTTGCCAATTTTTGATTTTCACCTGTGAAAGGGGCTGCGAGTGTATAGACAATCTCTCGATTTTCCATTTTTACTTTTCCATCGCCACCGTCTTGGGCTTCTACCCAGTACAGTACAGCACCCTTATCAGCACGCCAATTAATACTACGAGGTCCGGTGACAGTCGCATCAAAACCGGTAGGGCGAACTTCATCCAAAGGAATTTGTGCAAAGGTTTTCACTTTTTGACCAGCGCTGGTCCAGATTTCAACATCATAGGGGAATCTTCCTGCAGGAACGAGGTAGGAGAAAGGCTTTTTGATAATGTCCACCAAGATGTATTTTCCATCTGGAGACAGGTCAAAGGACTTGATCATGGCAGCAGGTCCAATGGCTTTTTTTGTGCCATCTAAATTGACTAGCATGAGTTGAGAGTCCATGAAATAAGCGAATAATTGCTCATCATATGGATTTTTCAGCAAATCCTGGTAGGTACGACTAGGTGCCGCATCTCCTGATGTTTCCTGTACAATCGGACCAGCAGGAGCGGAAGGCGCCTGAGGCATGCTTCCTCGGGAAGGATTGACTGCCTTGATCAAAATCTGATTATCCGGAGTCCAGGTCATCACATTTCCGTAGACATCATTGAGGATGGTATCGGTCAATTTTTTCGCTTCAAATGTGGATAAGTCTACGACCCACAAGCTGATTCCATTGGACTCTGTATTGGTAAAGGCTAGGTATTTTTCATCATTGGAAAGGGCAAAATCTCCAATCGATGGCTTTTCAGGAAGATTCTTGATTTGAATTTCTTCTCCGGATCGGGTCATTCGAACCTTCATGTTTTCGATTCCGCGGCTTCGGCTTGGTCCAGAAGTAGCTGGATTGATTCGCATGCCTGCAATTCGCAACTCTGGTTGGGAGAGAGTTTCGATAGAAGGATTATCCGCCCGTTCGAGCAGCAACATCCAATCTGCATTTTCTGAAAATACCACGGATGGTGTACTCGGCGCATTGACCAAATCCGCAATGGCTTTAGGTGGGGTTTGGTATGTAACTTGGGAAAAAGCTGGGAGGCTTAATCCCAAACAAATTCCAAAAATTAGGTAGTGTAGTTTTCTTTTAAAGCTCATAGTTCGTTAGCTATTTTTTAGGAAGTTACAATAGAAGGACAAAGGATTGGTTATTTTCTCAACTAGTGGTGAAAAAGGGATTTTAATTGATGAATTTGATGATTATTGAGCAGCAAGCCTTTTAAGGCAATATAAGTTTGCTAAAAGAAGACCATTTTGTTCGGATTAAAAGTTAATTTGAAAAGAGCAGCTTAAAACCCCGCACACAATGAAAACTTTGCTTGCTTTCCTATGCCTTTTGTTTTTTTCTTATTCCCTTTCTGCGCAACGACTCAAACCTAGTGGAGGATTAAACTTTTCCAATGTCAGTTCATCAGAGGATGTCTTAAATGGAAAAAGCGGATGGCAGATAGGCTTGGGCGTTGAGTTTGGAGAGGGGAAAATGTATGTTGAGCCAGGTATTTATTATACGAGTAAAAATCTTGAGTTCAGTCAAGGGTCTTCACCAAACTTGCAAGTTGGATTCCCTGAATTAAATGGGATTAGAATTCCTCTAAATCTAGGGATGTACTTGATTGGAAACTCAGAATCTTTGGTAGCTTGGCGGGCATTCGGTGGACCTTCAGTCTTCTTCCTTCTTGATCAAAAAGATTTTGGCGATGAACTTCAATCGACCAATTGGGGAGTATTTGCCGGCACTGGATTAAATATTTCTTTCCTGTTTATTGATTTGTCCTATGAATGGTCTGTGACTAATATTTCAACTCAATTTGCAAGTATAGATTTTGGCAGGACGAATGGTTTTTTTGCCAATGCTGGCTTTCGCCTTAAGCTTTAAATGGGGGGATTTTTTCTAAAAATTTCAATCCCGATCCAGTTCACTTTTGATCAGCCTCTCTGAGTAGCCGATGGCTTTGGATACCTCTTCTATGCTACTACCTGCATCTAAGAGTTCTTTTGCCTGCTTCATTTTTATCTTTTTCAGAAATTTTCCTGGGGTAATTCCCAGTTTTTTAAAGTTTCGGTTGAGTTGTACAGTATTGGTGTTCAAGGTTGAGGCCAGACCATCTACGGTGAGAATTTTCTCCATGACCACTTTTTCTTCCAAATCTTTCAAATTCCATTCTTCAGAACCTGATTTTCGAATACTGATAAGTCTTTCTTTTTTCCTTTTTCTATATAAAAAATACCCTCCTACAAAAACCAAGATCAGAATAAAGCCACCAATAATCCAAAAAGGTTTTCGCTCATTACTCGATACTTGGAGCTTATTTAACAAGTTGGGTAGGTAAGATTTTTCAATTTCGTAAGTGTTTAAGGTATAGAGACCATCTACTGCTCCTACATAGAGCATTTCACCCTTAAGTAGTAGTGCCTCCCGGTTAAATTCCACATTGGGGATAATGGTAATTGGATCTGGAAAATCTGGTGTTAAGACAAAAAGCCCATTTTCTGTGGCAACCCACAGATTGCCAAAGTCATCAATGGTGCTCATTACCGCAAAGGGTTTATCCACTAGTTTCTTGAGCTGATTTTTCTGAGCTGTCCATTCATAGACCCCAACATCTGAACTTAAAAGAAGCCTATCCCCAATCGGATAGATATCCTTGACCTCAGTTGGGATAACGGCTAAAGTATCGATCCGATTCCCATCCCATTTCAGACAAACACCCTGAAACGTTGAGAAAACCAATCCATCCTGAAATTCTTCCAAATCTAGGTATTCGAGTCCTTGGTGAATGGGTTGGAGTTCAAAACCAGGAAGAACTTTTGAGACAGCCTGGGTATGTAGGGTATAAAGGTTTTCTCCTGAGGAAATAATTTTTCTGGCTTTTCCTGAAAATCGACTTGTTCCGTTTGGAATCAAAACAACCGAATCAGGTGGGAAGAAAAGACTGATTTCGTCCCAGGTGAAATAATAAACTGAATCAATTTTTAATAAAGGACCATTCGAATAATTCACCTCCTTGAGCTTGATAGTGTCATTCACAAAAATCCCCGAATAGGTGGAGATGACCTTTAAGCTATCCTCTATATAAATATCCCGAATGGACATATTATGGTAAGACTTTGTATAGTGATCCCGAATTTCATATTCGAATAATTCACTACCGCTTGCTATAAAAAACCGGGATCCAGCTCGAGCTGCAGTAGCAATAAATTCACCCCTTTGGGGGACGAGTTCCTTAATAGGTTTGATGTCAAAAAGTTCTGAATTTGGGATAAAATCGGACTCATAAAAATTGTCTTTAAAAAAAACATAAGGTTTAGAAAATTGCTGTTCGAAGGGTGTCCATTGGTTACCTTCTAATTGAAATAATTGGCCTGTAGTTTTAACAAAAACACTACCCTCCGCATCAAAAACATTCTGTACTGGGCTATTAAACTGATGCTTGTTTACAAAGAGTGTATCCTGAGAAAATACGGATTTCCAAATCAAAAAAAGACTAAAAAGGAGTAGATAGGGCTTCATTTTTTGGTAAATAACAGTTAAAAATAACGCTATTAACAAAAAAAACAGCGTTTGTAATATTTTTTTAAATCAAAGAAACATGTAATCAATTCGGAATACCGAAATTTTCAGTAATTATTTTAAAAACCTTTCATTATGAAAAAATTATGGATTTTGACTGCTGCCCTTTTTGTGATGGCAGTAGGTGTTCAGGCTCAAACCCAAGTGAAGCCGGGAATTGGATTAAATTTCACCAATATTAGTGGTGAGGGAACAGACGCCAAAGGACAAGCAGGCTGGCAAGTTGGTGCTAGCGTGGCCTTCGGAGAGAAGTTTTATTTTGAACCTGGAGTATTTTATCAAACCAATTCTTTTGAATTCACAACTGCAAATGGTGGGCCTGTAACAGACCTTACTTACAGTGGTCTCCGGATTCCAGTAGCAGTAGGTTTGGATGTATTGGGAAATGCAGATTCTTTCGCTGGGCTTCGGGTTTTTGGCGGAGCATCCGGATTTCTGGTAACTGGAACCAGCAGTGAATTCTTCGACAAAGATGAAATCGAGTCTCCGCAATGGGGTGTTTTCGCAGGTGCTGGTTTGGATATTGCCCTATTTTATATAGACTTCTCCTATCAGTGGTCTTTATCAAATGTTCAAAAGGATATTGATCAGATCGACATCGGTAAATCAAAAGGCATTTTTCTTACAGCAGGTTTGAGGTTCTAATCTTTTGGATAAAACAATCGAGTTCGTAATAGTAACCACTAACCTGAAGGGAACCTGAATTTTCAGGTTCCCTTTCCTACCAAATGAAAAATAGCACTATAAATTTAATTTTTATTTTCCTTCTTTTTTGGGGATGTAAACCTGCCGAATCATTGGAAGAATTAGCTACTGAGATCGAAATTATTTCAGAAGAACCGGATAGTATCCAGGCCGCCAATTCCTTTACTCAAGATGACCAGGAAAATATCCAAAGATTGATTCGGCTCACTTTGACTGATTTGTTCGAGGAGGACTTAGAAAAAGGCTTTTTGGATTCTGCCAGCAGAAGATTCCTCTACGATCAAGTAGATCTGAACGGGGATGGGAATCTGGAGATTCTGGTTGGATTAACCGGTTCTTATTTCTGTGGCTCCGGAGGATGCACGATTTATTTACTTTCCAATAAGGGAGATGTAATTACCCGGTTTACAGTAGTGGACTATCCGGTACATGTGGATAACGAGTCCACCAATGGTTGGAAAAATCTGGTGCTGAACAGCGGCAGAAAAGACCGCCTCGTCAAATACGACGGGCAAAAATATCCATCCAATCCTTCGGTCTTGGACGAATTCTCAGGTGATCTGAGCAATACCCAATCTCTCCTCGTGTGGAATGAGGAAAAATTACTCACTTTCTAAGCACCTCTTTGGTTTTCAACCGATTTACTTACCCACCTATGAAAAAGCTACTAACCACCCTAAGACTCAAAACCCCGTATTACACGCTATCGCTGCTAGGTTTTTTGGTTTTTAAGACTTCAAATGTTCGAGCTCAGGATGCCGTATCAGCGGAGCTGAAAGCACTGGTCAGCCTAGACATGGATCATGCTCAGGAAAAACTGGAATCCCTAGGCTATGAAATCTGTGGAGTAAAGCCTTTTGGTCATTCGGAAGACTGGATTAATCAATCAGCCAAAACTTGTATCACGATAAAGTTTGACAAAAAGACTGAAAAGATTACCGAAATATCCTCCAATTCAAATTACTCGGCTTGTCTCAAGGGACTCGAGAACGTCCGGAAACTCTGGGAAAATTACCATGACGGACAGGCACCTGCCGGAGATGCTAAGGTGAACGAAGAGCGAAAAAAACTGGAGAGTGAAGGATTCAAAGTATCCTATTGGGTGAATGATGTGGCTCCAGGACGTACCGCCGAATACTGGGTCAATGAATCCAGCAAAAAAGTCAAATCCATCGTATGGGATACCCAAGGCGGAAAATGGGCCATGACTCATGATTCCGATTATTCTATGGCTAAAAACCCTTCTCCGATAAAAAATTAGGGGCCATTACCCAAACTCACCGAAATAATAGCCTAAAATATCTAATGCAACTGGAATCTTAGGTTGTTTTTCATTTTGAATACTAGTTTCCTATGAATAAAATTTTACTGAAATCATTTTTTGGGATTTTTTTCACCCTGGTTTTGATCATTTTCAGTGCCAATGCCGCCAATAAGGTCCTCACCAGAAAGACCTACTCCTTGCGCCAGGCTATTGCCCATTTTTGGGCAGGCAGGTTTTTGTTTCGGATGACTACACCGAAGCTAGGATCAAAAGGGTTAAGCTTGTCCATTTTATTCTTAGGGTTGTTTGGGTTCTTTTTTCAATCTAACACTCTTTTTGCGCAAAATCCCGGTGGTGTATCTGGATCCAACCTATGGCTGAAAGCCAATGAAGGCGCAACTAACAGCGGTACAACCCTAACCGGCTGGGCAGATCAGACGGGAACCAATACGTTCACTGTAAATGGTACAATTAACTATTCCGCCAACAGCATCAATTTTAATCCTGTAGTTTCCATTGACAATACCCAGGCCAATACCAGTTTGCCCGGTTCTTATTTGGCAGGAAATACCAGTATAACTGCCGTTGATGCATTTGCTGTATTGCGTAAAACCAATGCCAACAGTGGAGCCCTTGTCGGAAGTAACACTGCCGGAACAAATTATGGTCAAGCCATTTTTTCAGGCGAAAGTTCCACTGGAATGTGGGTTGGTAACGGAACAGACGGCAGGCACCAGCATTTTACTAATTCAGGAGTTGATCCCGGTAACCTGGCATTGATAAATATGGATGTCAGCCTGAGTGCATCGCCTTTTGCAACTGCAAGATTGAATGGGGAATCACAGACGATTATTCCCGGAGCACAGGGGGATTTCACACAAATGACTTTTACCCCATGGATTGGGGGGACCAACAACAACGGTAGTCCTCTAGGATGGAGGCATTTCCGGGGGGAAGTTGCAGAAATCGTTTTGTACCCAACCAGCCTGCCTGCATCCGATAAATTAAAAATAGAATCTTATCTGGCCATTAAATACGGAATTACGCTAGATGCTACAGTTACGAATTATGTCAGTTCAGCCGGCACGGTGCTCTGGAACAACACCTCCTACTGGAACGATGTATTCGGTATTGGCAAAGACGATGGCAGCGGTCTGAACCAAACCTCTTCAAACAGCATCAACACCGGCAGCGGTGATGGCACCGGGCAAAGCGGCAAGGGAAATATCGTGCTGAGCAATGCCAGCAGCCTGGATGATGGGGACTTTTTGATGCTTGGGCATGATAATGCGGCCTTAACAGAACAAACTTCTGAAGTTCCACTATTAGGTCAAAGGAGAGTAGCGCGAGAATGGTTCGTGAAGCGAACCGGAGATCCTGGCACAGTGGATCTGCGTTTTGATATTCTAGGGCTTGGACTTACGGGCACAGCCGCTGCAGACTTTAAGCTATTGATTGATGCAGACGGAGACTTTACCAGTGGAGCGATCACTGTAGATGCCTCCAGTTTGACAGGCACTGAAGTGGCCTTTACGGGAGTGATCATTCCGGACGGTAGTTATTTAACCATAGTAACCAACTTTTTGCCACCGGTGGGTCCAGGGGTATTAGGCGCTAGTTTATGGCTGAAAGCTGATGACGGGGCCAGCAACAGCGGGAGCAACCTGACCGGCTGGACCGACCAGACGGGTATCAATACGTTCACAGTTAACGGTGCACCCGGTTATGCATCAAATGAAATAAACTTTAACCCGGTGGCCGTTTTTGATAATGATGAAGCGGTGACCGATTTGCCGGGAGATTACCTGGCAGGCAATGCTTCAATAAGCTATGTGGATGGATTTGCCGTTTTCTTCAAGACAAATGCTGCGAGCGGGGCACTTATCGGAAGTGCAACACATGGAGTAAAATATGGACAACAAATCTTTGGCGGATTTTCAGGTAACGAAAATTATATTTCTAATGCGGGGGCAACCGATCCTTTCTTCAGATTTGAGAACTCCTCACTTGGTGCATTGCAGCCGGCAACCGTTGTTGGTGTAGATTTGAATTATACTTCTGCGACCACAGGAGAACTTTCAACTCTGAACGGGCTTACTCAGACGATCATTGGCACGAAGGGTTTCAATCAGATGAACCTGACTCCTTGGATTGGGGGCACAAATAACCAGGGTGGGACGGTCCCGAATCAGGGATGGCGCCATTTCCGTGGAAAAGTTGCAGAACTGATTTTATATCCTTCAAGCTTGACATTAGCGGAAAAACTGAAAATTCAATCTTATCTGGCTATCAAATACGGCATCAGCCTAGATGCTTCAGTTACGAATTATGTCAGTTCAGCCGGCACGGTGCTCTGGAACAACACCACCTACTGGCACGATGTATTTGGTATCGGGAGAGATGATGCATCAGGACTCAATCAAACCCAATCCAACAGCATCAATACCGGCAGCGGCGACGGTACCGGCCAAAGTGGAAAAGGCAATCTTGTTGTAAGTAATGTTGATCCCCTAACAAACGGCCAATTTTTTCTTCTTGGTCATAACAATGCCCCCTTAACAGAGAAAACTACAGAGGTGAGACCAGGGATGAAACGACTTTCCCGTGAATGGTTAATACAATCGATTAATCCTAATGAACCCACTGATGGCAGAACCAGAGTAAACCTATCATTCGACATCAGTGGACTTAACATATCAGGTACTAAAGCGGAACACTTTAAGCTGAATGTTACTTCAACGAGAGGAGGAGGGTTGGCAAATCCTAGTGCTTTTAATGGGACTACTGTCAAGTTTGACGGCATTTCTTTAAGCAATGGAGATATAATCACACTTGTCACGCATTCACCCGGGCCTGGGGTTGAGGGAGCGGGCTTGTGGCTTGTAGGTGATGATGTAATTGAATTAAGTAGTGGAAGCCTTTCCGGTAGATGGCCAGATCGTACCATTACCAATGAAATGATATATCAAGGAAATCTATTTACCAGACCTGCAGTACCTGATATAAATTTCCATAAAACTGTTGATTTTGATGGAAATGATTATTTAGGAGGAACATATTCAATTACCTTCCAAACGCTCTATGCAGTTGTGAAACATGACCGCGCAAATGGTAATGAGGATGCGATCATCGGAACACAACAAGGCGGCAGAATGATGGAAGGCTTTGAGCTCAATTCGCAACCTAGTGTAAGTGGCGATTGGAATTTTAAAATTGACAATGGACCTAATCAATCATATTTCACACAACAAGGACGTCTTGGAGTGGTAAACATAGTGGATGGTCAGCCTATAGCCTCGCAAAAAATCTACCTAGATGGTACTAGCTATAACGCCTCAGGGCTATCTACCTCAAATCCCATATCTTTTACTGGTATTCCTGAAATCGGCAGATTCCAAGGAGATTTAGGCCAACGCTTCTTCGATGGTCAGATCGCAGAGGTGATCATGTATCCTACTGCTCATACAGATGAGGAGCGGAATAAGGTACAGTCCTATCTGGCGATCAAATATGGAATTACCCTGGACCCAAGTATCGGAAGTTATGTTAATTCTTCAGGAAATTCTATTTGGAATCATGCGGCCTATTGGCATGATGTGTTTGGAATCGGAAAGGATAACGGGAACGGTTTGGACCAAGCTCAATCCAATAGTATCAATACAGGAAGTGGAAATGGTACAGGGCAAAGTGGCAAGGGGAATATTGTATTGAGAGATGCCACCTCGCTGGATGATGGCGATTTCTTAGTAATTGGCCATGATAATCAAGAACTCAGCCCACAATTTATTGATTTGCCTTCAGGTTTGCTGTCTTTCCGAATTAAGAGAGAATGGAAAGTTCAGCGTACGGGTGATCCGGGAACGGTTACATTAGAATTTAACTTTTTGGATCTACTGGGAAATAACGGCACTTCAGGAGATTATCTTTTGCTGATCGATGAAGATGGAAATGGGGATTTTACCAATGGTACCGTTACCCAAATTCCTGCCACTTCTTATGTTAACAATATTGCGAAGTTTACCAATGTAAACCTACCGGATGGTGCAGTTTTTACTTTTACTACTGCACAAACCAAAGGCCCAGGGGTCCTAGGTACAGATCTGTGGGTGAAAGCTAATGAAGGAGTAACCCTTTCGGGCAACAACCTTTCAGCGTGGACGGATCAAGCAGGAATCAATACTTTTTCGGTCAATGGTACAGTTTCTTTAGACTCTAATGCTGTAAACTTCAACCCGGCAGTTGATTTTACTAATACTAATTCTTCAGGGTTTCCGGAAAATAGTATAAGTGGAAACACTTCAGTTCCGGCAGTGGAAGTTTTTGGGGTTTTCAAATATAAATCGCTGGCTGAGCAGGGTACAATTTTGGGATCTACCACTGATGCTACGGCCATTTTCGGAGGAACATTTAATACCATGAAAATGGGGAATGGGACCAATAACCAGATTTATAGTAATCCTTTGGTTTCTTC
Organism: Cyclobacteriaceae bacterium; assembly: GCA_013373335.1. Classification (GTDB taxonomy): domain Bacteria; phylum Bacteroidota; class Bacteroidia; order Cytophagales; family Cyclobacteriaceae; genus Algoriphagus. Next base: position 11,573 of record JABXHZ010000244.1, read on the forward strand.
AGGTTTTTCAATCAACTCCTCTGATTTTTCACCTTCACTTGCCAATGTGAGGATAAACGGAGCTTCCAGTACCGTTACCCAAGATGTTGGAGTGGATTTTTCCGAGGTAAATTTAAATGTGCCTCTGATTGGTGGTTCACAAAGTCAATTCAATAAACTCAATGGGCAGCTTGCCGAGCTCATCGTCTATCCTTCTTCGCTTTCCGATGCAAACCGAGGGATAGTTGAATCCTATTTAGCCATCAAATACGGAATTACTTTGGACTCTGCGGTTGGAAAATATGTAAATGCCGCAGGTACTACCCTTTGGGATAATGCCACTTACTGGAATGATGTATTTGGAATCGGAAAAGAAGATGCCAGTGGTCTAAACCAAGTAGCAAGTAATAGTATAAATACCGGCAGTGGGGATGGCACCGGTCAAAGTGGGAAGGGGAATATTGTAGTCAGCAATCCATCTTCACTGGATGATGGGGACTTTTTGCTGATGGGTCATGATAATGGGAATTTGGCTGAGCAGTCTACAGAAGTTCCGGTTTTAGGATGGAAACGGTTAGGTAGAGAATGGCAGGTTAAGCGAACAGGAGATCCAGGTTCAGTAAACCTAAGTTTTGATATTTCAGGTTTGACCCTTACCGGAAATAAAGCAACTCAGTATATTCTTTTGGTAGATACCGATAGTGATTTTAGTACTGGTGCTACTGAAATTCGGGCCTCAGCTCTTTCTGGTAATAAGGTAGAATTTGATGGAGTTTCACTTCCAGATGGGGCATTTTTTACCTTGGTCACTTACAAAGTAGTGGATCCCGGGGTGGCGGATGCCAGTCTTTGGCTAAAGGCCGATCAGGGAGTGTTTACCTCTGGAAGTACCCTCACCAATTGGATTGATCAGACGGGAATCAATCAGTTTACCGTTGCCGGAAACCCTGGTTCTCAAGTCAGTGCCATCAACTTTAATCCTTCAGTTATTTTCACTAACAACAGCGGAACTCTAGTAAATCTTCCTGTAAACAGATTGACAGGGGACACGAGAATTACTTATGTAGATGGTTTTGCAGTGTATAAATTGGACCCATCCAGGGTTAATGGATTAGGCACATTAATCGGGGGGACTGACAGGCTTACTACTGGGCAATTTCCAGATGACAACTATGGAAAAGCTATTTTTTCCGCCACTCCACAGGATGGTCCCAATAAATATACCGTTTACGCCGGCACTGGTATTCCCGGGCAATTTCAATGGTACGATAATACAACAATACCAAAAACTGCTTTCGCAATTAATAATTTGGATGTAGGAATAAATACGTCCCCTTTTGCAACAGGGAGAATCAACGGGAAAAATCAAACCATCCAAGCGGGTGGCCAGGGTGATTTTTCCAGCATAGATTTAGTTCCGATGATTGGGGGAACTACTAATTTTTATGAAAATGGCTGGAATCCATTTGCTGGTCAGGTAACAGAAATTGTCCTTTTTGATCGATCGCTTACCTCAGAAGAGAAGCTGAAGGTTGAGTCTTATTTGGCAGTGAAGTACGGTATTACACTAGACCCTTCCGTTACCAACTATCTAAGCTCCACAGGTGCAGTACTTTGGAATAGTCCCACTTATTGGCATGATGTGTTTGGCTTAGGGAAGGATGATGCAAATGGACTCAATCAAACCCGGTCAAACAGTATTAATACCGGCAGCGGAGATGGTACGGGTCAGAGTGGAAAAGGAAATATCGTGTTGAGTAATGCCAGTAGTCTTGATAATGGCGATTTCATCCTCATTGGACACGACAATGCTCCCTTGACCGAACAGATCACGGATTTACCCAATGGATTACAAAAATTACGTTTGAGCCGCGAATGGAAAGTGAAACGAACAGGTGACCCAGGCACTGTCTCACTAGCCTTTAATACCTTAGGTTTAACCTTGTCAAGTAGCTCACTTTCGCAACTAATTCTTCTTATTGATGAGGATGGGAATGGTGATTTCACCAATGGCCCGGTAACCCAGGTAACGGCGAGTACTTTTGCCAACAATGTGATCACTTTTGATGGGGTAGGGCTTGCCGACAATGTGGTGTTTACCATTATCACCGGGTCAAATTCGGGTCCTGCGGTAAAAGGTGCTGAACTATGGTTAAAAGGAGATTCTGGTGTAAATCCGGGGTCAGGGACTTTGACCCAGTGGACAGACCAAACTGGTTTTAATAACTTTTCTGTTTCAGGTGATCCGCAAACTGGTACCAGTGCCTTTAACTTCAATAATGCGATCGATTTTGACGGCTCAGGTGATTATCTGACAGGAGATGAACCGATTACTTTTCAGACACTATACGCAGTCATAAAAAGAGCGAGTGACCTTCCGAATGATGATCTTCAAGGAGTGGTAGTGGGAGCAAAATCCAGTTTTACTGATCCTACAAGGGGAGTTGGGGTGATAATGCAGGGGAATTATCTTACTACCCTTAATAATGAGTTTTTACCTTCTGATTTCGTAGCAATTCAATCTGACGGTGGCAAATTTGGAAGCAGCCTCCGATTGGGGGTGGTTGAAATTGTCGATGGCCCATTTGATCAATCCAAAAGCTTTGTTGATGGCACGTTTTACCCGATGAAACGTGCACCTTTCAGCTTAGCTCAAGGCACGCTTCTGAAACCTTATCTAGCAATACCATTCATTGGAAGGCAATTCCAGTCTGGAATGCCTTATTATTTCAAGGGCCAGATTGCTGAGCTGATCATGTATCCTGCCTCCCACACCCCTGCGGAACGGAATATTATTGAGTCTTACCTGGCAGTGAAATATGGTATCACGCTGGATCCATTCGTAGGACAGTATGTGAATTCGTCAGGTAATACTATCTGGAACAACACCGCCTACTGGCACGATGTATTCGGTATTGGCAAGGACGATGGCAGCGGACTAAATCAACCAAGTTCCAACAGCATCAACACCGGCAGCGGGGATGGTACAGGGCAGAGCGGTAAAGGGAATATTGTGTTGAGCAATCCTACTTCTCTTGACGCTGGCGACTTTTTGATGATTGGGCATGACGATGGAGCTTTGACTACTCAAACTTCCGACCTGCCGGCAAGTTTGGGAGCTTTCCGCTTGACGAGGGAGTGGAAAGTGAAGCGAACCGGAGATCCCGGATCGTTGGACTT
>JABXHZ010000098.1 GCA_013373335.1 Cyclobacteriaceae bacterium
AAAGCTTTCACAAGCTGTGAAGCTACTTGGTACCGAAAAGTCAACAGTAAATTTTTGAGCAACTGTATAAATATCTGGATCGGAGATACTGCAATTCGTTGGATCAATTATTTCCACAGCATACTCTCCATACGGAACTTGAACATCAAAACTTGTTTGGCTTGGTAAATTGCCTGAAAATTCTTGCCCATCTCCTTGCCGTGTTATTACATAAATACCTCCAGATGGGATTCCATTGTCAAATGTTATAGTGATTAATCCTGGTTCTACGCCAGAAGGACCACAAGTTTCATCTGTTGGAGTAACTGTGAAGGTGTAATCTAGTGGAGGATTGCTGTTTTCTACGGTGACAGTTCCAATATACGTACAGCCAAAGTCGTTTTGAGCTTCAATTGTGTAAATACCTGGTAGTAGGTTCGAAAGTGGAATGACATCACCTGCATTTACATTATTAAAGATTTCACCGGTTTCCTGAATGGTCACGGTATTAGCATTTGCTTGCATGGAAATTTCAAAAGCTCCATCAGCCGTCGTGCAATCCGAAGCAGGATTTGTCTGAGAGGCAGTAAATAAGGGTAGCTCGTTTACAATCAAATCCACCCGCTTTTCGACCGTACAACCTGCCAGAATAGGATCCTCAGTGATGAAAATAATTTCATAATTACCAGGTCCAGGAAGAGAGTTGACATTAAGAGCCAACTCAAAGTACTCTCCAATCAAAACAGGGTTTCCGTCTTGATTCTGTTCATAGTACCATTCCCCCGAAATAGGAGTGTCAGGGGCAAAGTTTATCACTTGATCTTCATAGCATACTTCCTGAGCATCCTGATTAATGCTAAATTCAAAAGCTGGTCCTACAAAAACCTCAGCAGTCGCAGGGCAGGTTTCAAATAGGGCTGCTTCTTCGTCTGAAAGTCCATCAGGAATCCGATAAGTCACTTCGACCCGATAAATGCTTTCTTCGTCTACTGTAATAGTATTGGAGTTTTCGTCTCCGAATACTTGTCCAGCCGCATTGGTCCAAAGAAAATCGTAGGTACCCTCAGCTGGGTCATATCCATCTATGGCAGTTAAGGTTACAGGATTTCCAGAACAAAGCGTGATATCAGATTCTAGCGTTAAGGTCGGTGGTGCGTCCACCTGAACTTCTAAGCTGGCATCGTAATAATCAGGAGTAGCACATCGGGTAACGTTTAAATTAACCGTATAAAGTCCTGGGGTATCAAATATTTGTTCTAAGGTTTGGAACTGATCGCCGGGACCTCCGAAATCTTCAAGGATTACGGTCCCATCTTCATGGGTAATTGTCCAGAAATAGGAGTCAATATCTGGCTCGCCACCTCCTTCAAAAAGAGCCGTTGCTCCTTCATCTGGGTCCAAGCAGAGTCTGGGTGGGCCGGCAAGAGCTGGTTCTGGAATAGAGCTCCCACTTAATTGGGCGAAGGAAGGAAGTCCCAGGTTGGTAGTACCGGGCATTGGTTCCACGGAATCCTGGTTGAAGGTGCTTGTTGAATTACATCCTGCTCCGACTAAAATTTGTCCAATTTGGTTGGAACCGACCACGGCAGCATAAACATTGCCATCTGGTCCAATCTGTAGAGCACCCAAATCCAATCCTGCTGTTCCACTGACAGTATTTCGATTCGATAAAATACAGGATTCGATTTGAGGTCGGGTAGAGGCATTTCCAAAACATGCCGGACAGGTGGCAGCATCTGGATCGTCTTCATCATTCACAGGGCGAATTGTGAATTCTTCGATACCTGGACCTCCATTTCTGTAAGAAACAAAGACTTTATCACCGCTATCCGAAAATTCCAATCCATAAACTTCTCCATCGCATCCTAAATCCAATAAAGCATATTCCGAAAGTTCACCGGTATCGGAATTGAAATCAAAAATTTCCAATCGGTTACAGCCCCCCTCAGAAATGGTTACTGCTACTTTTTCTCCATCCGGGCTAAATTTCATTGAACCAACTCCTGCGTTAAACCCATGATTACTGCCTACCGAACTAAATACCGGCTGACCGATTCCTTCGGTAGATACTGGGTAAGCTCGGAATGTATTATTTCCTAATTCGTGGAAAAGCACCCAAGTTGTATCTCCATTGACCAAGGCAGCTGATTGCTCAGTTGCTGGGCTGAAAAGAAAATTATCTTTAGTCACCACATTACCAACCCCTGATGGATTTTCAGACTTAATGTCCACTAAGGAAAATCGAACCTCATTGGTTCCATTGGCACTGGCCTGAGTCGTAAATAGATAATATAAAGTTGGTTCCTCAGGGACTTGAATAGCAATGACAGATTGGGAAGAAGAATTATCTCCCCCAATGGCATCTCCATTTTCCATCAAATCTCCATTTAAATCCCATACGGATTCTCCATCCGTAAAGAAGAGTACTTCTCCACTGGCATCGGTTATGGTAGTTGTCCCAGCCGGAATATCTTGGGGGTGAGGTTCTTCAATGGGTCGTGGTACAGGTACTGTTTCATCATCAGGATCGGGATTGAAATTGAGACCAGCTCCATTTCCAAAATACCAAATCCCATTACTTTGATCCTGCAAATCCCAGACTTTGACGTCTATTTCTGCATAAGCATAACAGCTGGAGTTCGGTTCACGAACGAGTACCCAATAAGTACCTGGTAAACAAACTTCATTTTCCTGACGACTAGTCCAACCTTCATCTTTGTAATTGGACCAGAAGTATTCGTACTGATCCATACTACCACCAGGAGCTTCTCCATCTTGCTGACCTGCTGTCGATTGTGCTTGCAGTAATGCGCCGATATCCACGCATTGACCTTCACAAATCGTAGTATCTGCTGGAGTGAAATCAGCTTCTAGATTGTTTTCTGTCAGCGTAATGTCCTTAGTTACAGGGATAGTTTGTCCATCTGCAAAAGTAACTGTCAAGGTTACCGAAATGGACTGCTCCTGTGTTGCATCTGCTGGTACTAGAAAATGCTCTTGAGTATAATCAGCTGGTACGGGGTTGCCATCAGAATCAGTCAATGGAGGGTTGAATTCCCAATTGAAAGAAACAGGCTGGTAATTTTCAGGACTAATTTCACTAATGAGTTGGACTGGATTGTTTGCACAAGGTTCATCTGGTGTCCACGAAAAATCTACTGTCGGACTGATATCAGCATTAGGTCCAAATACTGGGAAGATGGTCCCACAAAAATCAGTACCCGCAAACGGATCAATATCTATATTGATTGCAGTTAGATCCTCTTCATTTGGATTTTCGATTTTCCCCATCAACTGAGGTCCTCCATCGACTTCCTCATATAAAAAATATAATTGCCCGTCTGGACCCAATTTCAGATCGTAAATGCTTGATGGTTCAGGGTCAAGGAGAATCTCTTCAGGTGTGGCAGAAAGATCTGAGGTAGGTACGCGAAGTAATTGATTTCCTCTGGAGAAGTAAACAAAATTCCCGTCGGGAGAAAAAGTCGCTCCTTCGATGGGTTCTGTTCCCCCACTATTTGAAATACTCCGGCTTGTCCCGAAATTTCCCGAAGAAGTATTGAAATCTATGACTAAGATATTTTCCCCCGGATTTTCTGGGATTACCAATAACTGCTCTCGTTCAGCATCGAAAACAATGGCCTTTGGGGTAAATGGGATTGATTCAGAATCGGTTTGGGTAAAATCTCCAGCACTATCTTCCAGTCGCCGGGCGATAAGATTTCCTCCATCAAAACTAATCAGGTAGGAGGGAGAGGATGCTGTTTTTACCACTAAAATGGCACCTTGAGCATTTCCAATTACTTGATCCTGTTCGATGATCTCTCCTAAGGGCCGTTCATTACCAGTAGCTTGGCCAGGAGCGTTCATGTCAATCAGGGAATAAAGTAACTGACCTCCGGGAGACACATAAAACAAGTAAAATAATTTGTCTCCATCTGGTTCATAACTTAAAAATCCGGTGGCAACTTGTTGGCGGGTATCGATGGGGCCATTGAGATTACCAACTTGCCCTTGGATTGGGGAAGCACTGTAATCATAAACGATTGATCCATTGGAGTAAAAAAGTGGTTGACCAGTGATCGGATCAATTGCCAAAGCATTACTGAATTTATCAATGATGACCGTACTTGGAAGAGTTTGAACGGTTGGGTTTGTTCCTTTACCAAATGATAAATAGTTATTTTCTGAACCTCCTTCGCAATACCCGAAAATCCATTCATTATCATTAAATCCCTGTCCAAAACTCGAATGAACGAGTCCAAACCAGGAAATCAATGTTAAAAAAAGCGTGATATGTATGGAATGCGGTCTGCTTTTCATATTTTTCCAACTGCTTTCTAAAACAAGCTTACCACTAAAACGTTTTAGAAGCTGACTGAGTACTCAAATAAACGAACAATTCCTTGTTACGGTCTTCTCTTAAACTTGTTTTTTTTATCGGGATGTTATTGGAATTATCCGGACGGGCTTTCGCTCAGGATCCGCAATATAGCCAATATTATGCAGCCCCTTTATATCTCAACCCTGCGATGGCAGGTGGGGAATTGACAGGAAGAGTGGGATTTAATTACCGGAATCAATGGCCGAGTATTGATGCTCAATTCACTACTTTTTCTGCTTTTTATGACACCTACCTTCCCAACAACAATATCGGTGTTGGGGTGCATGTCATGCAGGATACAGAAGGAGCTTCCAAACTTCGTTCGACCAGCATTTCGGGCATGGTTTCTTATGAATTGAAACTTGGGGAGAATTCCTATTTCCGCCCGGGTTTTCAAGCGAGCTATATAAGAAGGGAGATTGGGTTTTATGAAAATTTGGTTTTCGCCAATGAAATCAATCCTAACGATCCATTCGGGCCTTTGCTTCCCGGAACGGATATTCCGGGTTTAGGTGACCCGGTCAGTATGCTTTCTCTTTCTGTGGGAGGATTGTTTTTTACGGAAAATTTCTGGTTGGGCCTATCTGCACATCACGTAAATCAACCCAACCAATCATTCATAGATGGCTTGAGTCCGCTACCTGCTAAATTTTCACTTCATGGTGGCTATCGTATTCCTTTGGGAGAAGGTGGATATCGAGGAGATTTCACCCATTCACGAAAACAGCGAACCTTAACTCCAACATTCAATTACAAACGTCAGGGTCCTTTCGAGCAATTGGATGTAGGTGCTTATTTTTATGTGGAACCTATTGTTTTTGGACTCTGGTATAGAGGGCTTCCTTATAAGCCGGTGAATAACCAAAGCAACCGCGATGCAATTGTCATGATGGTGGGAGTTAATTTGCTGAATGGATTAAACATCGGCTATAGTTTTGACTATACCGTTTCGCAGTTAGGGATACAGTCTGGCGGGGCACACGAACTCAGTGTTTCTTGGACACTTCCAAACAGTTATCAAGGGAAGCCTTTGCGAAGGGACACGATCCTTCCTTGTCCAAAATTCTAAACTGTATTCATGAGTCCGGAGAATTTGAAATACCTTTTGGTAGGGGTGGTTAGCTTTGGGTTTTTGGTTGAAAAATTACTGAGCTACCTAAATGTCAAGCGGCCGGTTCCAGCCATTCCTGATACCCTTTCTCAATATCTAAGTCAAGAGAAACTCCAAGAATCAAAGAATTACCAACTGGAGAATTATCGCTTTGGCTTGCTATCCGGTATTTTCTCTTTTGTCTTAACCATTCTTTTCATATGGAATGGATGGTTTGGGCTAATTGATGGATGGGTTGGAAACCATGTTGAAAATCCCCTGCTTCATTCTGTTGCCTTCTTTGCTGTGATTTTTATTGGTTCGGATATCATTAGCTTGCCTTTTGATTATTACAGCACCTTTGTGATTGAGGAAAAGTATGGCTTTAATAAAACTTCCATCCAGACATTTTTTAGTGACAAATTGAAAGGATATCTCCTTAGTATTTTGATAGGTGGAGGATTATTGTTGGTTTTTCTTTGGTTAATTCATCAGATGGGGCCGCATTTTTGGTGGATTTTTTGGGCTGTTGCAGCCGGTTTTATGGTCTTGGTCAATTTATTTTACACTGCTTGGATACTTCCCCTTTTCAATAAGCTCACCCCTTTGGAAGACGGGGAGCTTAAGCAGAAAATTATCGCTTATGCTCAATCAGTTTCCTTTCCATTGGATAATATTTTGGTGATGGATGGAAGCAAACGCTCGGCTAAGGCTAATGCTTTTTTCTCGGGCTTTGGAAAGCGAAAGAAAGTGGTGCTTTATGACACGCTTTTGGATCAACATCCACCGGATGAATTGGTGGCTGTGCTGGCACATGAGGTTGGTCACTACAAGAAAAAGCACATTATCTGGGGTATGCTGACTTCGGTGATTCAAGTGGGCCTACTCTTGTTTTTATTATCACAATTTATTTTTAGTGAAACGATGAGTTTGGCTTTAGGAGGAACCGAATGGTCTGCTCAATTGAACATTATTGGTTTTACCATGCTTTTCTCTCCTATTTCCATGGTAATCGGAATGGGGATGAACTGGCTCAGCAGAAAGAATGAATTTGAGGCAGATGCGTTTGCCAAGGAAACTTTTGCAGGAAAGCCTTTGGCGGAAGCTTTGAAAACGCTCTCGGTCAAGACCCTCAGCAATATCAACCCGCATCCTTGGTATGTTTTTGTGAATTATTCGCACCCGCCACTTTTGGAACGGCTTAGGCGATTGGAAAGCTAGGTGGATTTAAGGAATTAAGTTCAGATTTTATATCTTGCTTTTCCTCAAAATGTCTTAAAACCTATGCAAGACCTGGCCGAATTTCATCAACCCATTTCTGACCTATTTTCACAGCCTAAATCCAAATCAGATTGGGATCAATATCGCTTGTCTTCAGAGCAGATCGAATTCTTCCATGAACATGGCTATCTGGCCGGTATCAAGCTTTTAGACGAAAAGCAAATCGAAGCACTGAAAAAGGCCCTCGATGAGGTTATGGATTCCAATCATCCTTTGCATCACCTGTTTCATGAATTTCACAGTAATGAATCCGGTGACCCGAATAAGGTGCTTTTTCATTCCTTGGGCCATTGGCGAATTTCGGAGGCATTCCACGATGTGATTTGGAATCCTGCCTTTCGGATGGTCGCTTCGCAGTTGCTAGGAGATAAACCAGTTCGCTTTTGGCATGATCAGCTTTTTTGCAAACCTGCCCATCATGGAGGGAATGTGGCTTGGCATCAGGATTACAGCTATTGGACCCGAACCATCGAGATGCAGCACCTGACCTGCTGGTGTGGTTTGGATGATGCCAATGAAGAAAATGGTTGTCTGCAATACGTACCGGGTTCGCATCGCTGGGGACTTTTAGAAAAGCCTGCGCTTGCTGGGGAAATGGATGGTCTCATGGCTATGATGACTGAAGAGCAAAAGGCCAACTTCAAACCGATAGCTATACCACTAAAGGCAGGCTATGCGGCATTTCATCATCCGCTCTTGGTTCATGGAAGTTTTGCGAATTATTCAGACCGATCGAGGAAGGCCTTTGTGCTAAATGTTTTTGCCGACGGAACGGTTTCCAATACGGACGACCCACTTCTAGAAGGTGTCCCTGTGATTCCGAAAGGGCATAAAATGGAAGGGAAGTTTTTCCCGCTGATTTTTGATCCAAGCGAATTGAAGGATTGAAAAATTGGAATTTTGCAAAACACATTTGTTGATTCTCTTATTCGTTTTTGATTTTGCGGAAAAGCCCAATTTCTTTCTAGTTTCGTAATTCGTAAATCCTAATTCGATATGGCATCTGGATTATTTGCATTATTTGATGATATCGCTACCCTCATGGATGATGTGGCGACCATGACCAAGGTAGCGGCAAAGAAAACCTCTGGGATTTTGGGTGATGATTTGGCAGTAAATGCTGAAAAGGCCTCTGGATTTGTTCCTGATCGGGAATTACCTGTTTTGTGGGCGATTACTAAAGGTTCCTTGCTTAACAAACTGATTATTCTTCCAGTCGCCTTTTTGTTGAGTGCTTTTTTACCGATTGCCGTAACCATTATTCTTCTGTTGGGGGGCTTGTATTTGGCCTATGAGGGAGCAGAAAAGATTTTGGAGTTTTTTATACCCCACGAAAAAGCACATGAAGAAGTCAACCTTGAAGAGCCTGTATCAGAAGATCAGGTATTGGCGCATGAGAAAAAGAAAATTAAATCCGCTATTACAACTGATTTTATCCTATCTGTGGAGATTGTCATAATCGCCTTAGGTACGGTTGTAGATCAGACCCTTAGCACCCAAATAGTAGTAGTCTCAATTATTGCGTTGCTCGCTACTGTTGGTGTATATGGCTTGGTGGCTTTGATCGTGCGGATGGATGAGTTTGGTTACAAATTGATTGCCCTCAATCCAGAAGATGATACCATTTCAGATAAAGTCGGCCGGTTTTTGGTGAATGCTCTTCCAGTTGTTATCCGGGTAATTGGCTACATCGGAACAGTAGCCTTATTGTTGGTTTCTGGAGGGATTTTTACCCATAATATTGAGTTTTTGCACCATCTATTACCAACTTGGCCAGGAATCATCAAAGATCTCTTCCTTGGATTAGGGGTGGGTTTGCTTACTGTTGGCTTACTTTTTATTTTCAAGAAAATCTTTACTAAAAGCTAAGGACTCCATGCTTCGATCTATTCCTTTTTCATTGCTCATTTTCTTATCCGTAATCACTCTTCCTTCGAAAGGACAGCAATTCTTGCAATTTGAAGGAGAGGAAGGGCCTGGAAAAGGGAAGCATATCGTTTTGGTGGCTGGGGATGATGAATACCGGTCGGAAGAATCCATGCCCATGTTGGGTAAAATTCTGGCCCATCGCTATGGATTCAAGACCACCGTACTTTTTCCCATTGACCCTGCTACAGGAGATATAGTACCTAATTTTCAAAACAATATTCCTGGATTGGAAAATTTGGAAACAGCAGATTTGATGATCATGCTGATCCGTTTTCGGGAACTTCCGGACGAACAAACCCAATACATTGAAAATTTTCTAAAAGCAGGAAAACCAGTTATCGGTTTACGGACATCCACTCATGCCTTTGCTTATCAAAAAAACAAGGAATCTCGTTTTGCGAAATGGGACTGGATGAGTAAGGCTGAAGGCTGGGAGCGGGGATTTGGTCAGCGGATATTTGGGGAAACCTGGGTTAATCACCATGGTGTTCATGGAAAAGAAGGAACCAGGGCTTTGGTAGACGGAGTCAGCCTTCAAAGAGATCACCCTATTCTACGAGGGGTTGAAGATATTTGGGGAGCTTCTGATGTTTATGGAATTAAGCACTTACCTGAGGAAGCAGCGGTCCTGTTATATGGACAAAGTACTGCAGGAATGAGTCCGGATGCCCCGGTCATTTGGGAAAAAGCAGTTATGCCCATTGCATGGACCAAGCCTTACCAACTAGAAGGAGGTTCCCCGGGAATGGCTTTTGCATCCACGTTAGGAGCATCATTGGATTTTCAAAGTGAAGATCTGAGAAGATTGATAGTTAATGCTTCTTTTTGGCTTTTGGGAATGCCTGATCTAATCACACCTGAAATGAATGTAGATTATGTTGGAGAGTATCATCCAACTATGTTCGGTTTTAATTCCTTCCGAAAAGGAATGCGAGTGGAAGATTTTAAGTAGGTGTAACCCTTTCTGATTTTTTAGTTTTAGAATTTCAAGTTTCCAATCTCGCCTGTCAAATACTGATTTTTATCAGATAATCCTCCTGAAAAGGTCATAGGAGTCTAATGGTGGAACCACTAGGTTTGGTGCTTATTCATTAAACCCCAAATACCATGGATGCCCTTGTTTTACCATTTAATAAAATTGGAATAGAAGATGTCTCTAAAGTTGGAGGCAAGAATGCCTCTTTGGGTGAGATGTTTCAAAAGCTTAGCTCTTTGGGTGTTCTGGTGCCTGATGGGTTTGCGATTACAGCCGCTTCCTTTAGAATGTTCATTCAGGAAAACCATCTTCTGGATCCAATCCAGAAAGAACTTGCAAACTTGGATAAACAAGATTTTTCAAATCTAAATCAGGTTTCTCAGTCAATAAAATCCTTGATTTTGAAAGGGGAAATGCCAACTGTATTGGCTCAGGAAATTGAGGAATTCTATGGTGAATTATGTAAAAAGGAAAATAGAACGGTGGATGTAGCAGTCCGAAGCAGTGCCACTGCCGAGGATTTGCCTGGAGCAAGTTTTGCTGGATTACATTCATCATATTTAAATATTCAAGGAGAGAAAGCCTTGCTCAAAGCAGTAAGGGAATGTTTTGCTTCTTTATACAATGCCCGGGCAATCAAGTATAGGCACGATAAAGGTTTTGACAAATATGAGATTGCACTGTCAGTTGGGGTTCAAATGATGGTGCGTGCAGATTTGGCCTGTAGCGGTGTGACTTTTTCCATCGATCCAGAATCGGGATTTTCTAATGCAGTATTGATTACAGGTTGTTGGGGTCTTGGTGAAAATATTGTCCAAGGAGCTGTTATTCCAGATGAATTTATGGTTTTTAAACCTACCCTTGAAAAAGGTAAGAAGGCAATTATTTCCAAAAAAGCAGGATCTAAAACCAAGACTATGGCGTATTCCAAAGCCGGGGGAACGGTAAACTTGAATACGCCAAAAGAAAAGCAAAAACAGTTGGTGCTTTCCGATGAGGAAGTGGAAATATTGGCCAAATGGGCAATGCTAATCGAAAAGCATTATGAAATGCCTATGGATATCGAATGGGCTAAAGATGGAAATTCTGGAAAGCTATTTATCGTTCAAGCACGCCCTGAAACGGTTCATTCTGAAATGGACCCTTTTTCTTTGAAAGAATATGATTTATTGGAAAAAGGGGAATTGCTAACCTCCGGCTATGCTATTGGGAACGGGATTACTTTTGGAAAAGTTAAAATTCTCCATTCTGCAGCTGAAGCAAATCTATTGAAAGAAGGAGAGATTCTCTTGACAGAAATCACCAATCCGGATTGGGATCCCATAATGAAAAAAGCTGCTGCCATCATCACCACGAAAGGTGGTCGAACAAGTCATGCGGCTATTGTGGCTCGGGAGATGGGGGCTTTAGCTATTGTGGGAGCAGAAGACGCTTTGGAAGTTTTAAAAAACGGCGATGAAATAACCATAGATAATGCTTCCGGTAAAATCGGAAAAGTATATGCGGGTCAACTTAAATGGAAGGCAATAGAGCATAATTTCAAGGGGATGAAGCTTCCTAAAACAAATCCCATGTTTATTCTTGCTGACCCCGAAAAAGCATTCAATCTTTCATTTTTTCCTAATCAGGGAGTGGGTTTAATGCGGATGGAGTTCGTAGTCAACAATAGTATTAGAGTCCATCCGATGGCTTTGGTCCACTTCGACCAACTCGAAAATAAAAATGAAAAGTCCCAGATCGAAGAGTTGTGCCATGGATACGATGACAAAAAGGAATACTTTGTGGACAAGCTCTCGCAGGCAGTGGGTACTATTGCGGCGGCTTTTTATCCCAAAGATGTGATTTTGCGCATGAGTGATTTCAAGACAAACGAATACGCTAATCTTTTAGGAGGTAGTCAGTTTGAAGATTCAGAGGAAAATCCCATGCTTGGTTTTCGAGGTGCATCCCGCTATAATCATGATCGATATCGGGAAGGGTTTCGTTTGGAATGTGAAGCAGTGAAGCGAGTGCGGGATGAGATGGGCTTATTAAATCTAAAGGTCATGATTCCTTTCTGTAGAACTCCCGAAGAGGGTAAAAAAGTCGTGAAGTT
>JABXHZ010000314.1 GCA_013373335.1 Cyclobacteriaceae bacterium
AAAAGATGGAGGCCTTGATTTGGGAAAGATTGAATCAGGACCTTCCGCCAAATGTGAAGAAGTCACTCTACAATCTCTACAGCGGGATTGCTTTTACGGAAGCTGGACAAGATAAACTCTATAAAATATGGCATAAGGACCTAGCCATACAAAACTTGAATTTGAGTCCGGATAATTTCACCAGTTTGGCAATGAATCTTGCACTTTTTGGAAATCCAAAATCTGAGGAAATCCTGAATCAAGAAAGATCCCGAATTACTAATTCTGATCGTTTGGCAAGATTTGATTTTCTCAGAACTGCTCTCTCAAACCAAGCAGAAGATAGAGATGCGCTCTTTTTATCTTTTAAAGATGCTCAGAATAGAGAAAAAGAATCTTGGGTACTTACCGCCTGTGGTTTTATTCATCATCCTTTAAGACAGAAAGAAAGCATCAAGCATATTCCACTTGCATTGGATTTGATGGAAGAGATTCAGCGAACAGGAGATATTTTCTTTCCGAAAAGTTGGGCTTCCAATACCATTGGACAATACAATTCATCCGAAGCTGCTCAAATGGTTCAGGATTTCCTGAATTCAAGACCAGACTTCAACCCGGTTTTAAAGAATAAAATCCTTCAAGCAACTGACAACTTAAGCAGGGCACAAAAAATATTGGAATGAACTATTAGAAGTCCAAGGGATCCAAGTTTTTGAAATGACCATTTTGCTTGATGATCTCCTTAACCCGTTCAATATTCTTGATCACAGGAATGATGCGCTTAAAATGGTTGATCAAAAAATCCATACGCCTTCCTTCTTCCGGAATTTGAAGTAACTCCAACTCCTCTTCTACCTTCAATCCAACTTTATGAGCATAAGTGAAAGAACTGGTCTCTTCAGGATTTATTTCCTCTGGAAAGTGCAACAAATACAACAACTCCTTTAGATAGAAAAGAAACTCATGATTCTGCACCGCAGTAGCTACAGGCGAATTTTCTAAAAATTCCACATTCCCACCTGCATATAATTTACCCGCCATGGGATTATCAAAACTTTGGATTTGAAATACTCGTTTTCCTCTGGTTTTGATATCGAGCCTTCCGTCGGGATACCGCTTATAGACCTTTTCCAAGCTTACCTCTGTTCCATATCCGGTCAATTTATCCAAATAGGTACAAATCCCAAAGTTGAGTTTTCCTTCCTCCACATCTGCCAACAATTGCCGATATCGAGGCTCAAAAATATGGAGATTCAGTTGTTCGCCAGGGAAAACAACCAACTTCAATGGAAATAAAGGAAGGTACATACCCATCATTTCAGAACAACCCAATTCAGGAATCAATAATTCCTCCAATTTAAGGAAATAAAAAAGCTCCGTCTCCGGAGCTTTCTTTAATTATTTTTTGGCGATGTAGGCCAACAAGTCTAAAACTTTATTGGAATATCCCCATTCATTATCATACCAAGAAACCACCTTGACAAAGGTATCTGAAAGCTGAATACCAGCTCCCGCGTCAAAGATGGAAGTACGAGGATCACCCACGAAGTCATTTGAAACTACTGCATCTTCGGTATATCCCAACACACCTTTCATAGGTCCATCAGCATATTCCTTCATTTTCGCACAGATTTCTTCATATGTAGCTGGCTTTTTCAAACGAACAGTCAAATCAACTACAGAAACATCAGGAGTAGGCACTCGGAATGCCATCCCGGTCAATTTTCCGTTCAATTCAGGAATAACTTTTCCCACTGCTTTGGCAGCACCAGTAGAAGAAGGAATGATGTTTTGACCAGCACCACGTCCACCTCTCCAGTCTTTGGCTGAAGGACCGTCTACTGTCTTTTGGGTAGCAGTAGTTGCGTGTACCGTTGTCATAAGGCCTTCTTCAATTCCCCAATTGTCATGCAGAACCTTAGCAATTGGAGCAAGACAGTTGGTAGTACAAGAAGCATTGGACACGAAAGTCATGTCGGAAGTATATGCTTCTTCATTTACTCCCATTACAAACATTGGCGTGTCATCCTTTGATGGAGCAGACATGATAACTTTTTTAGCTCCCGCGTCGATATGGCCTTGTGCTTTTTCTTTGGTCAAAAATATACCGGTAGATTCGATAACATAGTCAGCTCCTACCTCTCCCCATTTTAGATCAGCTGGGTTTTTTTCGGCAGTAACTCGGATAGCTTTCCCATTAACCACCAATTTTCCATCTTCTACTTCTACGGTTCCTTTGAAACGACCATGTGTAGAGTCATACTTCAGCATGTAGGCAATGTAGTCTACATCGATAAGGTCATTGATAGCTACTACTTCGATATCATCCCGGTCTTGGGCTGCACGAAAGGCAAGTCTTCCGATTCTTCCGAATCCGTTGATTCCGACTTTAATTTTGCTCATAATTTTATTGATTAACGTATAGGTTTGATTCTAAAAACTTCTTTTTTCTGTCCCTTATTCGGTCAAAAGGTTAGAATTCGGATAAAGTTATTATAATTTTTCGGCTAGCCCAAACGAAACAACAGTCGAGAAACCAGAACCTAGCGGAAGCCGATTTTCAATCGATTTCGAAAAAAACTTTTTTAAAGAAATTTCCAGAAATCTGATTTTTTGCCTCTTCAATTATTATTTTGACCTCTCAGCTAGCTACTCAGTCATGTTTGTAAAAGCCATCCAAGAAGTTGCAGGTTACACCCGGGCAATTCATTCCATATCCAGAAATTTTGGAGGAAAAAATATCCAAAGAGGTTCGGCCACTTTGTTTTTTGTTAATGAGGAAGGATGGGCTCTTACTTGTCGCCATGTAGCCCAATGGATTATGCAAGCCGACGCGATCAACAAGAACTATCGGGCTTTCTTGGACCAAAGCCCAGGACTCAGCGGAAAGCAGCAAAATATTTTGGCAAAATCTCTGAATCTGTCTCCAGACAAAGCCTGTGAAATGCGGATTACATTTGCAGACTGTGTAGATGTGATAAAGAACATCCGATTTATCCTGCATCCTCAATATGATTTGGCTTTAATCAAATTTGAAGGATTCAACAAACATCATTTTCAGGGTAGAGCTAAATTTCTAAAAGATGATCAGGCTGCCCAGCCCGGGGCTATGCTATGTCGACTGGGTTTTCCTTTTCCTGAATTTTCCAACTTTAAATTCAATCCAGAAAAAAATCAATTGGAATGGACTTCTCAAGGGGCAGCCCGTTCTCCTAGATTCCCAATCGAAGGAATGCTTACCCGTTTCCTTGGAGATCAAAATGGAAAAATCTATGGTATTGAAATGAGTACCCCAGGATTACGTGGACAAAGTGGGGGACCATTATTTGACTCAGAGGGAAGGATCATCGGGATGCAAAGCAGAACCAAACACCTACACCTGGGATTCGATATTGAAGAAAAAGAAATTGTTGCCCACGGAAAAAGTAAAAAAATCAATGACTATGCATTTATTCATTTAGGAGAATGCATCCATGTAAAGGTTATCAAAGAGTTTCTCAATCAACATCAAATACAATTTGATGTACAATAAAAAAAGCTGCGTTTATCACGCAGCTTTCTAATTTTACACGATTATCAATCAGGATAAGCTGTTAATTATCTCATTAAACAGATGGCTTGGCCGCATTGCTGTCGCTGTTTTTTCTGCATTAGGTCGATAATAACCTCCAATATCTACTGGTTTTCCTTGTGCTCCATTTAGTTCAGCCTCAATGGCAGCAGCTTGACTTGACAAGGCAGTAGCTACCGGAGTGAATTTTTCTTTTAATTCATCGTTTTTATTTTGAGCAGCCAAAGCTTCAGCCCAGTAAAGCGCCAAATAAAAATGGCTTCCACGATTATCCAATTTTCCCACTACACGAGCAGGTGATTTGTCATTTTCTAGCCATTTTTCAGTTGCTTGATCCAAGGTCTCAGCCAATAACATAGCCCGCTCGTTTCCATAAGTTCGACCAAGATGCTCCAGGGATACTGCTAAAGCCAAAAATTCTCCCAAGGAATCCCATCTCAAATGCCCTTCTGTTACAAATTGCTCCACATGCTTAGGAGCTGAACCTCCGGCACCTGTCTCAAAAAGACCTCCTCCATTCATCAATGGAACGATAGAAAGCATTTTGGCACTTGTACCCAACTCTAAAATCGGGAAAAGATCGGTCAAATAATCCCGAAGCACATTCCCTGTGACTGAAATAGTGTCCAAGCCCTCACGGATTCGTGCCAAGGAGAAATTCGTTGCTTCTATAGGGTCCATGATATGAATTTCTATTCCATCCAAATCATGCTGAGGCAAATATTCATTGACCTTCTTGATCAATTCGGCATCATGAGCGCGCTCAGGATCCAACCAGAAAACAGCTGGAGTTTGAGATTGTCTAGCACGATTGACCGCCAATTTAACCCAGTCTTGGACAGGAGCATCTTTTGTCTGGCACATTCTCCAAATATCTCCTTGCTCCACTTCATGGGACATCAATACTTCCCCGGCTTTATTCACTACCTGAACTGTTCCGGCAAAGGGAATCTCAAAGGTCTTATCATGAGAGCCATATTCTTCGGCTTTTTGTGCCATTAGACCTACGTTAGGTACAGAACCCATCGTAGCAGGATCAAAGGCTCCGTGCTTCTTACAAAAATCAATGGTTGCTTGATAAACACCTGCGTAGCTTCTATCTGGGATAACTGCTAGCGTATCCTGCAATTGTCCGGATTTATTCCACATTTTCCCCGAACTCCTGATCATTGCTGGCATAGAAGCATCAATGATCACATCCGAAGGTACATGGAGATTGGTAATTCCTTTATCCGAATTTACCATTGCTAAATCAGGGCGATCTACAAAACAGTCCTCAATGTCTTTTTGAATAGCTGCTTTGGTTGATGCGTCAAGTTTTTCGATCGCAGAAAGAACATCTCCAAAACCATTGTTTGGGTCTGCTCCTACACTTTCTAATTCATTTTGATACTTGTCAAAAACTGGCTTAAAGAAAGCTTTAACCGCATGACCAAAAATGATAGGGTCAGAGACTTTCATCATGGTAGCCTTCATATGAATAGAGAACAATACACCCTCTTCTTTGGCTTCTGCTATGGCTTTTTGAAAAAAGTCACTCAAGGCCGAAATACTCATAGTTGAGGTATCAATAATTTCTCCCTCCTGTAATTTCAACCCCTCCTTCAAAACTTTGTTGCTTCCATCTTTTCCTTCAAGGATGATTCGTATCTCATCTTCCTGCGGAAGTGTGAATGACTGCTCACTTCCATAAAAATCCCCTGAAGTCATACTTGCAACCTGAGTTTTGGACTCAGGTGTCCAAGCGCCCATACTATGTGGATGTTTTCGTGCATAGGCCTTAACAGCCTGTGGAGCTCTCCGGTCAGAATTACCCTCTCTCAAGACTGGGTTAACCGCAGATCCCTTGATTTTGTCATAGGTAGCTTTTATTGCTTTTTCTTCCTCAGTTTTTGGCTCTTCAGGATAATCGGGAAGTGCATAGCCTTTTCCTTGAAGTTCTTTAATTGCTGCCTTCAATTGAGGAACGGAAGCTGAGATATTGGGTAGTTTGATAATGTTAGCTTCTGGTGTCTTTGCAATTTGACCCAACTCCGCCAATGCATCCGAAATTTGTTGATCAGATTTCAAATACTGCGGAAAGTTGGCAATGATTCTACCTGATAGGGAAATATCCCGTGTTTCTACCTCTATTCCGGCCGAACTTGTAAAGGCTTGGACGATGGGTAAAAATGAATAAGTTGCTAAGGCCGGAGCCTCATCAGTAAGGGTGTAAAGAATTTTTGGAGTCGAATTACTCATGATTATCAAAACTGAAATTGAAAGAAATCCTGTAGATCCAAACCAAGACCATAATCCAACTAGAGCTTAAAATAGGTCTGAGAAGAAAAACGGAAACACAGGATGATTTTTGCGGGGCTAAAATACAGAATTTATATGGGTTTCAAATTCCGAAAATATAAATCAAGCCCTAGGCATGGACATTATTCCAGTTGGAACGAATCGCCATCCCTCCAAGCAGGAAACTTTTCCCGGTATTGTTTCAATTTCTCAAAATCCAGACTTACAATCTGAATGCTTTCCTCCTCAGATAAATTCAAAAGACAGTCTCCTTTGAAATCATAGGCTGCCGAATGCCCATTATAGGATACCCCATTGCCATCAATCCCTAACCGATTAACTCCGATGGAATAAGCGAGATTTTCGATAGCCCGAGCAGGAAGTAAAGCATCCCAAGCAGAAGCTCGGGCGGCGGGCCATGAAGCGACATAAAAAATAAGATCATACGCTAATTGCCCATCCGGCATTACTTTATTCCTGGACCAGACAGGAAAACGGAGGTCATAGCAAATCTGAGGGCAAATTTTCCACCCATTTAGCTCAAAAATCGGGATTCGATCACCAGCCGAAAAAAATTGGTCTTCATCTGCCATCCGAAACAAGTGGCGCTTGTCATAAAAATCAATTTTTCCGGAAGGATAAACACAAAGAAGTCGATTGAAATAATCACCAGAATCCTGAATAATCACGCTGCCAGCAATAACGGCCTGAGTTTGATTTGCCATTTGCTGCATCCATTTCGTAACATGAAGATTCATAGGCTCTGCTACCTCCTTCACATCCATGGTAAATCCTGTTGGAAACATTTCCGGCAACAAAATCAAATCCACAGGACCTTGAATTTGCCACATTTTTTCCTCCAGCATAGCCAAATTTGCAACCCGATCCTTCCAATTTAAATCGGTCTGAACTAAAGCTATTTGAAGGTTTGTTGATGGGCTCATTTGAGCGGATAAATCATACGGTAATCTGTAGGGACCTTCCCTTTACTGATATCGATCAGTTTGGACTTGATGAGACGTTTTTTCAATCCATTCAGGTAATCAATAAAGAGGATTCCTTCCAAATGGTCATATTCATGCTGAATTACCCGCGCAGTCATTCCTGAAAACTCCTCCTCTTTAAGATTCCAGTTCTCATCGTAATATTCGATAGTCAATTTCTCGGGACGAATGATTTCTGCACGGACATCCGGTATACTGAGACAGCCTTCCTCAAACCCAAAATCATCTCCATATTCATCCAAAATAATCGGATTGATGAAAGCTCGGCGAATTCCTTTTTCTTCGTCTTCCTCATCGAGCATCAAACTACTGTCAATGACAAAAAGTCGTGTTCCTTGATTAATCTGAGGAGCAGCAAGGCCAACCCCGTTAGCTCGATCCATGGTGGCAAACATCGAATCGATCAATTCCTGTACATTTTCTCCTTCAGGAATATCCAAAGCTTCTTTTTTCAATATGGGGTTGCCGTAGGCTACGATTGGGTAAATCATCGTTGTGTCAGAAAGGATTGTAAAATTATGGTAGCGCTTATTTTATCAAGATTTCCGGATTTTTCACGCCTGTCTTTTTTTTTGCTTCCCATGCTAATCATTGATTGCATGGCCATTTTTGAGGTAAATCGTTCGTCCACCAAATGAGTTCTTTTTGTCGGAAAAAGACTGATTAGCTTTTCCTTCAACTCATATACTTTTTCAGTCATTTGAGTGGGGTCTCCTTGTAAGTTTTTGGGTAGTCCTAAAACTATATCCTCAACATTTTCTTTTTCGAAGTATTTTTTCAGAAAATCCAACAAATCTTCCGTCGGGATAGTTTCAAGCGGGTTTGCAACAATCTGCATAGGGTCTGTAACAGCCAAACCCGTCCTTTTGGTCCCCAAGTCAATCGCTAAAATCCTTGCCATTAGTTCGTGCGGATTTTTTGATGAATCATTCGAAGGACTTCTTTTTCAAGCTCTACAGCCTTAGGAAAAAGCAATTCATCTTCGATTTGGGCGTGAATAGACAACTCGCGTTCAAAAATCTGAAGCTCGTGAAAAAGTACTTTAATCGTTAATGGAGCGGATTCGGCTAGGGAGTAATCATTGGTTAATTTTCGGATTCCCTCCATCTCATCGTCATGGATTTCATGCTCATCCGCTAAAGTTCGGACTGGATCTTTTTCTAAAATGACCAATGCATCATGTAAAGCAAAATTCCCTTCCTCTATATCCTGAAGCAATTCGATTCTTTTAAAAAGCCGACTTTCTTCTTCATGGATGTGGTGGATAAAATCCTCTACAAACAGAGGGAACATGATTTTTAAATCGGCCATCAATTGTTCAAATTCTTTTTCTGCCTGAATTCCAGAAATCAAATTCGATAGAAATGGAAGCTCTTGGCGGACGAAGTAGTAGTGCTTCTTTTTCAAATAGGCCACTAAGACTTCAATGGGATTTAGATAGAGATCCTCTGGTGTTGGCTCTTTCCGAGCAGCCCAGGATTCCAGTTCCGAAATTAATTGGTCAGGTTTCACCCGATGTTTTTTGCAAACTTGCTCTAGAGAGTCGGTGGGATATTGATAAAAACTGATCCCGAAGTAATGCAGGACTGAAGCAAAAACATAATTGTGGGACACTAAATCAGCCACAGAGGTTTTATTAAAATTTTCGGGAACCTGCATTGGGCAAAAATAATTATTTTTAACAGAATTCAGGAGACAAAAACAGACCTTTATCCGTTACATTCGTATAAAGAATGCTAGGCCCCATCCCAAAATTGTGGGAATACTTCGGGTTTTCTTCTAAGTTGAACAGCTGTTTAAATTTCCTTTAAACCAAATCATTGTGAGTAATACAAAAAATTCAAAAGCTCAAATTCGTCTTCCCATCTTTTTAGCCCTTGCTATTTCTGCAGGAATTTGGATAGGGGCCACTTTTGCCGAACCCGAAAAAAATCAAAATGACCTTCGATCTGCCTTGTATAAAATTCAAGAGGTCATGACTTACATCAACCGGGACTATGTGGACAGTGTCAATACTACTGAACTGGTAGAATTCGGCATCACCAAAATGCTTGAAAACCTTGACCCCCACTCCAGTTACATTCCTGCTAGAGATGCTTCTTTGGCACAATCTCAGCTCGATGGGGAGTTTGATGGCATTGGAGTGGAATTTGGAATTATTCGGGATACAATCTACGTAGTAGCTCCACTAACCGGCGGTCCATCCGAGGCTCTAGGAATACAATCCGGGGACCAAATCATCAATGTAGATGGAGAGAGCGTCGCAGGAATAGGGATTACCAATCGAGACGTATTCGATCTACTACGGGGCCCGAAAGGCTCCAAAGTGATAGTTGACATCAAACGAAAGAGTCAGCCCGAATTGATTACGTATGAGATTACAAGGGACAAAATCCCACAATACAGCATCAATGCATCCTATATGATCAATGATGAAATAGGCTATGTCAAAGTCACCCGTTTTGCTGCAACTACCTACAATGAATTTCAAGAAGCAGTGACTGATTTGAAAAATCAAGGAATGAAAAAACTGGTCATTGACCTTCAGGGAAATCCGGGTGGATACATGGGCGCTGCCATCAACATTGCCGATGAAATCTTAGGAGATCGGGATTTGATTGTCTCACAAGAAGGGAAAGTTCAGCAATACAGTCAAAAGGCCTATGCTTTCCGACCTGGTCTGTTTGAGGAAGGATCTGTAATTGTATTGGTAAATGAAGGTTCTGCTTCAGCATCTGAAATCTTGGCAGGAGCGATTCAGGATAATGATCGAGGCTTGATCGTGGGTCGTCGTACTTTTGGAAAAGGTTTGGTACAAATGCCAATCGACCTTTCTGATGGAGCCGAACTCCGACTAACCATTGCTCGCTATTACACGCCTTCTGGGAGATCTATTCAGAAACCATACGATTCCAATTATGAAGCCTATGAGCGGGATTGGATTGAGCGCTACGAGCATGGGGAATTTTTCTCAGCTGATAGTATTAAGTTCAATGACAGCTTGAAATACGAAACCAAAAAAGGCCGAATCGTCTATGGAGGTGGAGGAATCATGCCTGATTACTTCGTTCCATTGGATACCACCAATAGTTCGGCATATGTAACTCGATTGTTCAATTCAGATTCTTCTAGGGAGTTCATACTAGATTTCAGTAACAAGCATAAGGATGATTTTACTGATATGAGCCTTGAAGAATATTACAGAACCTATGAGGTAAGCGATGCCATGTTGAGAGACCTCGTGGCGATCGGAGAGAAAAACAAGGTTAAATTTGACCAAGAGGACTTTAATCGGTCAAAAGATTATTTGAAAATATTAGTTAAAGCCCATTTGGGCAGACAATTGTATGATGATGATGCTTTCTATATGGTCATCAATGACATCAATGAAGTCTACCAACAAGCCATCAAGCTCTTTGATGAAGCCGATCGAATCGCAATGGCTGCTGATCTCACACAAATGAATGAAGAGTAAATAAAATATAACCTTTCAATATAAGCTGACTCTCCCAAGGGTCAGCTTTTTTATTTTTTTCAAAAAGATATTTAGCAAAAAGCCGTACCTTCTTTTAGCAAAAATCCAGTATAACCCTATGAAGTATCTTATTTTCACTCTCTGCATCTTTATGGCTACCCAAAGCTTAACCGCCCAAATCAAAGTCAATCACATTGCTGTCCATGTTTCAAACCTGAAAGAGAGCATGGGTTTTTACGAAAAAATATTGAATCTCAAGGAAATCGAAGAGCCTTTTAAAGATGGGCTTCACGCTTGGTATGATATAGGCGGTGGGGCAGCATTACACTTAATTGAAGCCGCACAGGTTCCGCAAGAAATTTCCAAAACCAACCACTTATGTTTTAGTATTGCGGACATGGACAGTTTCGTGGAAAGACTAAAATCAACCAATTATCCCTTTGAGGATTGGCCGGGAGAAAAAGGAAAAATCACAACCCGACCAGATGGGGTAAGGCAAATTTACATTCAAGATCCTGATGGATATTGGTTGGAAATCAATGATGATTTCTAATAAAAAACCCGATCAATTGAATTTGATCGGGTTTTTATTTTAATCCTCATCATAGATGGGCTGCGGCCAATGGTCATTACCCAAATTAATATCCGGTAGTATTTTATCAGGATCAATTGTAACTGAAGTAACTTTCTTATCAGTCTTAATCATGTGATTCCAGGTATCTCCTCGCTGCCAGATTTCTACTGGAAGCATTTGACGTTCCTTACTACCATCCTCAAATTCGATCTCTAATAAAACAGGCATTGGAATTTCTCCCTTGTTTGCTAAGACAACCACATAATTGCCTGCATAAGGCACTACTCCATTAATTGCCAAGTCAATATTTCCATTTCCAAAAAACCAACCCTTCCAAAACCAAGAGAGGTTTTCCCCTGCTACGTTTTCGATATGATTAAAGAAATCAGAAGGCTGAGGATGTTTGTAAGCCCAAGTTTTGATATAGGAACGGAAAGCATTGTCAAATCGCTCAGGACCCAAAATGTACTCCCTGAGCATAATTAAGCCAATGCCTGGTTTCATATAAGCCACCATACCCAAATTAGAAGTTCTAGCTACATCCGGATAGGTGTCGATTCCTTCCCGGTTATCATTAAGGAAGTAATTATTGTACCTGCGGGTTTGGTTTAGGTTAGATGAATATTCTCCATCATTGAAAGCTAAGGTGCTATAATGGTTGATAAAAGTATTAAAGCCTTCATCCATCCATGCATAGCGACGCTCATTGTTACCCACAATCATCGGGAACCAGTTGTGACCAAATTCATGGTCAGTCACTCCCCAAAGTCCCTCTCCTTTAGAAGTATATCTACAGAAATTCAGACCCGGGTATTCCATGCCTCCAATATCCGCCGCCACATTGGTTGCTGTCTCATATGGAAACTCAAACCACATCTGAGAATAATGTTCAATCGAGGCTTTAGAGTATTCTGTGGATCTTGACCAAGCTCCTTGACCATCGGATTCCTTAGGATAAACTGATTGTGCCAAAATGGTCTTACCACTTGGTAAATTGATTTTAGCTGCATCCCAAATAAATGTTTTCGAGGTAGCAAAAGCTGCATCCCGGGCATTTTTTATCTGAAAATGCCAAGTGATCATTCCTTCCTGCTTTGGACGGGTCAATTCTGTATTTTGAATTTCATCCGGAGAAACCAGATAAACCGTTTCATCACTTGACTGTGCTTTTGCATATCGGTCTTGAAGTTCTTTTGACAAAACTTCCTTCGGGTTCATCAATTTTCCAGATCCAACCACAATGTGGTCATAAGGAACTGTCACTTTATAGTCAAAATCTCCATATTCCAGGTAGAATTCCCCAGCTCCCAAATACGGCTCAACATTCCATCCTTCTATGTCATCGAACACGGCCATTTTGGGATACCACTGCGCAAAAGCATAAATCCAACCATCTTCTACTTTCAATCTACCCATTCGGTCCATTCCTTTCTCTGGCACTTTGAAAGAAAAATTCATGGAAATTGTAGCTTTTCCACCCTTCGCTGGAATAGGCTCATTAAACCAAACCTGCATGCGGGTATCATTGATTAGGTATTTGGAAGAAACAGAGCCCTTGGTTCCGACTTTTGCCTGAACGGCTGAAATATCAAAACCTCCATCTGCGTCCCCATTGTAGCGATACCCTTGGATTGGAGTAGTCAAAGCTCCTCTAGAGTCTTCCGTAAATCGGTTTTGTTCTAATTGAAGCCAAACAAATTCCAATTCTTCGTGGCTGTTGTTTGTATAATCGATGGTCACTTTACCGCTTAAAACATGCTCTTCTTCATTCAGAGTAACTTCAATTTGGTAGTCAGCCTCATTTTGCCAATAATTTTCACTGGGCTTCCCGGAAGCGGTTCGGGTATAGGTTCCTTTTCGGTCTATAAATTCACCAAAATCTGCCTGATTATTTGCTAAACCCTGTTGGGCAAGACTGGTGCCGACCCCAACGCTGATCGAAAACAACAATCCAAAAGCTATTTTTCTAATCATCTTGTTATTTTTTGTTTATTCTCTAAAAGTAAGGACAAGTCAACTTTTCTCAAGGCAATTTTACAAAAGAGCAAAAAGGATTAACCATTTTTTACATGAATCTAAAAGTTGGATAAGGAATTTTTAGACATCAACTTTGCCTTACTATTACGCATTTACCTTTATGAGAAAAGTACTTTTGACCCTTGCGATCTGCTTGGTAGCTGCTTATGCGAAGGGGCAAGTGGATACCGTATCCCAAAAGCTTGAAGAAATCATCATTCAAGAAAACAGGCTTCAGATTCCATTTTCGAAACAAAACCGAAATATTTCTGTGGTGACCAAGCCCCAACTTGAAACTACCCCTGCCAGAAGCCTTCAGGAAGCCCTTTCCTTTGTTCCTGGAGTGGATGTTCGCCAAAGAGGAGTCACGGGAGTACAAGCTGATATTGGCATTCGAGGAGGGTCATTTAATCAGACCCTCATGCTCTTGAACGGGATCAAACTCACCGATCCTCAGACAGGGCATCATATGATGAATATTCCGGTGCCCATGATCAATATTGACCGCGTGGAAGTACTGAAGGGGCCAGGGGCCAGAATATTTGGACAAAACGCTTACGCCGGAGCTGTGAATGTCATTACAGAATTGAGCGATCAACGCAGTATGAGATTTCAGGGTTATGCTGGAGATTTTGGGATGCAAGGATTAAGTTTTACCGGTTCACTACCCGTTGGTTCTTATAAACAAAACCTTAGTCTCTCTAGGGATAAATCGAATGGACATTGGTACAACTCGGATTACCGTGTCAACAATCTTTTTTATGAAGGAGGTTTGGATATAAATGATTCACATAGCCTACGCGGCATGATAGCTTACACGGATCGGACCTTTGGGGCGAATGGTTTTTATACCAGCGCATTTCCTGATCAATGGGAAAGTATTCAGACCAGTTTAGGCGCACTAAGCCATACCTATTCCAAAGCAAATTTCCTCCTTAATACCCGAGGATATTGGAGAAAAAACGAAGATGAATACCGGCTCAGAAGGAATGAACCTGAGTTCTATCAAAATGTCCACACATCTAACACTTATGCTTTGGAGATAAACGGAAGTTTAGAGAGTAGTTGGGGTGAAACTGGTTTTGGTGTAGAACTGAGAGAGGAAAACCTAGAAAGCAACAATTTGGGAGAAAGAAGCCGAACCCTTGGAGGTATATTTTTAGAGCAGTTTATTCCCATTGGGAAACGTCTAGACTTCCGAGCGGGGATTTATAGTAATTATTTTGATGATTGGGGGTGGAAGCATTTTCCAGGAATGGAAGCAGGCTACCAACTATCTGACGCTCTCCGAATTTATTCAAGTTTGGGGAAAAGCTTTCGAATTCCGACCTACACAGATTTATACTATATAGGTCCAACAAATATTGGAAATGAAAAACTTCTCCCAGAAGAAGCCCAAAATTTCGAAGTTGGAGCAAAATGGTTAAAAGGCGGCTTTTTTGCGGAAGCAGTCTATTTTATTCGAAAAACAGATAATCTTATCGAATGGACCCGGCCTGATGCCGATACTCCTTGGCAGCCTCAAAATTTCAATCAAGTGAATTTTGATGGAATTGAACTTGCATTTACCTATCGTAGGAATAATTATTCTGCCCCAATCGCCTTTAAAGAGGCAATGTTTTCCTACAATTACATAAACGCAAATTTGATCGAGCAAGCGGGAATAGAAACTCGTTATGCATTGACCGCTCTTAAAAACCAACTCTTAGGGGGTGTACTCTTAGGGATTGGGAAGAAATTTGAATGGAATACCAAAATGCGGTATATCGAGCGGATGGGACAGGATCCCTATTTCCTTTTGGATATGCGAACAGATTATAATCGTGCGGGAAAAATTGGTTTTTTTGCTGAGGCGTCTAATATCACCAATACCGATTATATCGAAGCAGGAACCGTTCAAATGCCAGGGAGGTGGTTTCGTGCTGGGGTGATGTTGAATTTGGAGTAAACAAAAACAAAAAAGCCCCAGATTCCTCTGAGGCTGAAGTGGGAGCTGACCCCGATAGGTATCGGGGGAACCCCCAAACCTCTAGATAGTATCGAAATGTCTGAACTAACGATACTTGTTCTTGAATGTAATCAAACCTTTAATTTTTATTGATTTTCAAAAACTTAGCCATCCTTGTTAGTCTTTTTTTGAATAGTCTTTTATAAAGCATTACCTCAGGTCTTTGGTATTGGAAACGAAACCATTTGGGTTTACTACAAACCTTTTCATGAAGATTCTCCCAAGGATGTCTAAAAGGGTTGCGATCAATGATTGATTCTAAAGTTTAAAAAACATCAACTTTTAAAAGAAAAAAGCCTCAGATTCGTCTGAGGCTGAAGTGGGAGCTGAGGGATTCGAACCCCCGACCCTCTGCTTGTAAGGCAGATGCTC
>JABXHZ010000277.1:0-2500 GCA_013373335.1 Cyclobacteriaceae bacterium
CAATTACTGATAATTATGGCAAGACCTCTTCCGGAAATAAAATCACGCTTAACATTCAAGAATCTCCGGCTCCAGTTCGCATTTTAGCCTCAGAGGTAGAAAATCCATTAGAGGAAAGCTATAATCTATGCCCTGGAGAGTCCGTGCAATTTATATCTGAAGGGGATGAAGTTTATGAGCGTTATGAATGGTATCGCAACGGGCAGCTTTTAGAGAATGAAGTGGGAGCAGAAATTCAAATAACGGAGCCGGGCATGTATGAGATTTGGGCTTACAATCGAAAAAATTGTCCGGCAAAGTCAAAT
This sequence comes from Cyclobacteriaceae bacterium, assembly GCA_013373335.1. Lineage (GTDB taxonomy): Bacteria > Bacteroidota > Bacteroidia > Cytophagales > Cyclobacteriaceae > Algoriphagus. The sequence goes on from JABXHZ010000277.1 coordinate 306, forward strand.
CAAATTGAGGTAAAATTTCCAGAATATCCCCTTCTCCAAATGCCTGGAATAGTAGTAGGATGTGAGCCTGGTGAACCAGTGGATGTCCTGAATAGTCTACTGATATATGATCCTGATGAATATGATTACCAGTTAGTAGGGAATGGTACTACGTTATTGAATGAAGAAATCAAATCAGTTTCCTTTACTGGATTTTATTTACTCTCTGCAAAACCCAAGGATTTTGATTGTTTTGGTGAACCAATTGAAGTTGAGGTTTTTATTCAAGAAACTCCTTTAAAAGCAGATTTTGATTTTGTAGTTGCAGGTACAGATATCAAGGATGATGCTGGAGGGGGCATTTTTGCAGATGATCCCATCGCTTTTGAAAACTTGTCTGATGAACGAGCAGTGAAATGGATTTGGGATTTTGGAGATGGTCAAAACTCAAATGAGAAGGATCCTATTCACGTTTTTGGAAAAAAAGGGATGTTCGAAGTTGAATTGATAATTGAGGATGAATATGGTTGTCAAATTTCAATAAGAAAAATTGTAGAAATCACTAAAAGCTATCGAATCATGGTTCCTACCGGTTTTACTCCCCTAGAGGAGGAAAATCAATTTTTTACTCCAAAATATAAAGGGCTGGTTTCTGTAGATCTCATGATTTTTAATTCTTGGGGGGAATTGATTTTTCGATCTGATGAGCTCGGTGGAAAAGGATGGGATGGGACTTTTCAAGGAAAGTTAATGGATGCAGGATTTTATGTTTTTCGATTTGATGCAATTAGCATAGATGGGGAGAAAGTAACTCGGAGCGGAAAATTCAGACTAATTAGATGATGGAGAGAGGAGTTCTTTTTTTCTTTTTCTTATTAATTCCTTCTCTTTTTTCAAAAGGTCAGGATTTACAATATTCTCAATTTTATGCTAACCCGCTTTACCTAAGTCCTGCTTTTGCAGGGAGTACAGATCAGACGAGAGTAGGGTTTAATTTCCGAAATCAATGGCCTGCCTTGGACCAAAGTTTTATTGCCTTTACCGCCTATGGGGATCATTTTTTTCAAAATATAAATAGTGGGCTAGGGATCATTGTTTCTGTGGCAAGAGAAAGCTTTACGCAAAGTCAACAGTTGGATATTGGATTGGTTTATTCATACAGATTGCAATTGACAGAAGAAGATTTTCTTCAATTCGGCATGCAAGGAAGTTATTCGGCTCGGGATGCTCTATTTGATGATGTAATTCTTGGGACGCAATTGGATATTAATAGAGGAGTGATTTTGGGGAATCCTGGCGATGGATTTGAAGGGGATAGTAGATTGCGAGCTTTCGATGCCAATGCAGGAATCCTATTTTATGGGAATAGGTATTGGTTCGGGTTTTCAGCTTTCCATTTGTTGGAGCCTCCAATAAGTTATCTTGATGTTGAGAGCAATTCTTTGCCTATTAGGTATAATTTACATGGAGGCTATCGGATTAATCTTGCCCCTGGAAATATTAATGACTATTTCAATAATACGAATCAAGAAAGGAGTTTAGCTTTAGCTTTCAATTATAAAAAGCAAGGCCAATTTTCTCAATTGGATGTGGGGGCAGAATTCTATTTTGAACCATTAATTTTGGGGGTTTGGTATCGGGGTTTGCCAACAAAATACCAATTGCCCAATAATGAATCCTTAATTGCCCTTGTTGGATTGAGTTTGGACTCAAGTTTGGAAATCGGATATAGCTTTGATTTTTCAATTTCGAAATTAGGACAATCAGTCTCTGGAGGAGCTCATGAAATTTCTATAAGATATTTGATTCCTGAAAATCCTAAAAAGAGAAGGTTTTTTAATTCTCCCGGACTTAAATTTTAAATAATTGTTTTAAGAATGGGTTTAGGAACCAAATTACTTTGATTTGAGTTGTTTCATTACTGTTTAAAGACGGTAAAAATTTTTCCAATAATTTCCCCATTCAATATCAGTGTATTAGGGTATTTGATTAAAAAAGCTTGGGTTATGTATTTGTGGAGAATTAAAAACCTCCGATATTTGTGATCCCAAAAGCGCGGAAGGCGCTGGGGGGAGATTGAAAGCGGGGGATGAGCGAGGTTTGAAAAAGGTGTTTAAATTTTTTTTGCTCCCTGGTATTGCGGGGATAAAAAAACTCTTTACCTTTGCAGTCCCGTTCGGAAGGAGCGGTCAAAAAAAGATGGGTCCCGCGTGACC
>JABXHZ010000133.1 GCA_013373335.1 Cyclobacteriaceae bacterium
AGGAATAAAAAGCTCTTTTGCATGTTGGTTTAGTTTTAAAATAAAGGTCAGGTTTAGGTGTTGTTTAGAACACTATTCCAAAAGTGATTGGATTCAATTCGGGGCCTTTTCCCTCCTGGAATAGGTTGTTGAGATCGTAGGTGGTAAAGAATGTCACGCGGCCTACTCCGATTTCTCCTCGGACTCCATATCGGAAATTGTTCAAATATAGGCCTGTATTTTGTTTGTCTTTCTTTCTTCCAGATCCGCCTAACTCACGATAGACATATTTGGATTGGCCTCCTAGTCGGTATCCAGCATATGGACCTGCAGCAATTCGAAGTCCTCTACGGCCATTGTCATTCATTTTTCCAAAATCCAACTCCAGCATGGTCATGGCTGTGATGTAGGAAGCAGAGATTTTGCTTTTGAAGCCGTTGACGTCGTTTCGCTGAATAAATTCAATTTGGTTATCTCCGCGTACTGCTTGGAAGTCTCGATTTTCAAATTTGAAATTGTAGAATTGAAAACCGATTCCAAAATCCCAATAAAAACCTTTGGAAATTCGCTGAGCGGCCATCCAGTTTAGACCTAGATTCCAGCTTCCCCAACCTTTCACAGCATAAGGATTATCAGAGGAAGGGAATTGTCCATCAGGATTTAGGTAGTTATTTACTCCCAAGTCAATATTGAAATAGGTACGGAAGGGAGGTTCTTCTTTTTTAGACTTATTGGTTTCGATTTTGACCTTGGTGTTTGCTCCGGACTCATCTACATAGACTCGCATACCACCAATTTGCACTTCGGTTTCGAGACCATCTTCGCGAACTTTGACCACTTCTTTGGTCGACCCGTCCTTTTTGCGGATTTCTACGATGGTCAATTCACCAGTGTTTTCATTCTCTTCCAAATCCAATGATCGGATAATTTCATTGATATTCATGGACTTTAGTTTCTCAAAATCATCCTTACTGTCCACGATGATGACTACTTTTCCGGACTTCCCGAATTCTACGATTACTGAATCCTTGTTGATTTGGTGATCATAGGATGGCATTTCTGCGGCAAAAGCCACCTGAACAAAAGCCATCAGGCAAAATAATAGCAGGTATTTTTTCATGATCGATTTCATGTTCGTTTTCAAATAATGGGTTGGTAATTTTTTAAGATTTATTCTTCGGTCATTTTTTCTTTTCTGGTAGTTAAGCTTGCGAATAAGTTGTTTTTCGCATCTTGAAGATTGGCAAAGCCCTCATCCACTTTTCCCAAAAGGCCTCCAACTTGATCTACCTTTTTACCCAGGTCAGCAATGAGGTTTTTATCCTCCTTGATCCCGTCAGATATGATAGTCAGTCTGTAAGCGGGCTCTTCGGGTTCCTCCGTTTTCAGTTCCGCTACAGTTTGATTCAAGTCCATTGGCTTTAATTCTGGGAGTTCACGCTCAATTGGTATTGCAATTGGAGTTTCCTCTTTTTGAATTACCTCTTTTTCTGTTTCTGGAATTTGGGCTTCAGCAATTAGATTTGTGGAGGTTTCTTCGAATTGATTTTTTACTTCTGGATTTGTTTGAGCCTTTTGACTTTTGACTTTTGGTTTTTCGTTTTCTGGGTTTGAGTTTTCTTGGGTTTCTTCTTTGAAGTTTTCTGCTAGCAATACCTCCTCCTGTTCAGGAATCTGAATGGATTCAGTTTCTGTAGCCTCCATTTTTTCTGCAGTCAAATTTTCCTCCTGCAATGGCTGGGAGGGATTTCGAAGTAAAGAGCCTACGAAGAATAGGATAACCACAGCAGCTGCCGCTGCCCACCAATAAATCCCGACATTGGATTTCTCCTGTTTGGGAAGTTGATGCTCAAGGCGTTCCCAAGCCAATTGACTGGGCTTTACCTCATGATTTTCCAATTTTTCCCGGAAAATCACATCGATATGTTCATTCTTCTTAGCCATTGATTCTCCTTTCTTTGAGTTGTTGACTGGCAATTTTTTCTTTTAGGGTATTTCTAGCGCGATTTAGCTGGGATTTGGAAGTGCTTTCCGTAATCCCCAGCAAATCGGCAATTTCCTGATGGGCATATCCTTCGATTGCATACAAGTTGAAGACGGTTCGATAGCCTACCGGTAAGCTTTCTACGAGTTCCCGAAGTTCATCAGCTTCGAGATCGGTACTTTCATAGTGAAAATGCTCGTATTCGTGGTCTTCTTCTACATGTACTTCCATCATCAGGTGTCGATTACTTCTCAAGGTCATGAGTGCCTGGGTAACCACAATTCGCTTCATCCAACCTTCAAAACTTCCCCTTGATTCGTATTGAGGCAGTTTTTCGAAAATCTTCATGAAACTCTCAATCATGACGTCTTCGGCATGTTCTCTGTCCTTTAGATATCGAATGCAAATAGCCAGAAACTTTCCCGAATACCGCTCATAGAGGACCCGCTGGGCTGACCGATCACCTTTCAGGCATCCTTTTACGAGTTTGTCTTCGGTAGAATAGTCGGTTCTAGAGAACATTCTGGTTTGCTTTCATGGAGGTAGATGTGGATCTAAAGGGAAAGGTTGCTTCTCCGGTGAAAAAAAGTTAAAAAAAAATTATAAATAGCTATAAATCAATAGGTTAAAATACGGCTTTATAATTTATTATAATGTCTAACTTGGTCCATTCTTTTTCTTTTATGGTGACGGGCTGGATATTTCCCTCTCCATCAAAAATATTGGCGAAAAGGCCTCCTTCTTCTTGAGTGAATATGGAATACCTTCCTGGACTTAATTCCAAAGCGAATTCCCCATTTTCATCAGACTCAGTTTGGATAATTGCTTCACCTTTAATTTGAACAAAAAGTCCATCCTCCATTTTTGCATCTGCTAAATTGGTCAATGGATAAATTAAAAGGGTGCGTTTGACGGGAACTCCTTTTGGATTTGGGGGAGTGGCAGAACCGTCATCAGATATCATGGGCATCTGATTTCCTTCTAGCCAAGTTATTTTTCCTGAAATACCTTGACTCTCTGAGGATTGGGATTTGCAGGAAATATTCATAAATATCAGCAGTAAGATGAAAAGGGTGTTCGATGTTTTTCGCATGGTCGTTTTTTCAAATTCCTTCAAAAAGCATAATTGATTCCAGGTAATTTGGAACGATGGTATTCCAGCCAAGCTCATTTTTTAGTTTTAATGCAAATTCTTCAGAGCTTTCTTCTTCCCCATGAACGACAAATGTCATTTTCGGCTTTTCACAAAATCCCTCAGCCCATTCCATTAGCTCTTCCTGATCAGCATGTGCAGAAAGGCTCTCAATTTGGTAAATCTTCGCGTTTGCAGGCACTTGTTGACCATATATGGTGATAAATTTCTCTCCTTCAATAATTCTTCTTCCACGAGTGCCTTCGGCTTGATAACCTACGAAAATGATTCCATTTCGCTCATTGGGTAGGTGATGGTATAGATGGTGAAGGACACGGCCACCTGTTGCCATTCCAGAGGCAGAAATAATGATGGCATTTCCTCGGAATTCATTCAAGGATTTGGATTCTTCTTGCTTTTTGTAATATTTCAGTTGCGGAAAATCAAAAGGATTGGCTTCATTATCCTCTAAAGCAGCTGATAAACGGTGGTCGCTTTTGAATTTCATGTATAATTCGGTGGCATTAATACCCATTGGGGAATCCACAAAAACGGGGACCTTGGGAATTTTACCTTTTTGCATCAATTGAAAGATGTAATACATCACCAATTGCGTTCGTCCAACCGCAAATGATGGGATGATTACCAAGCCGCCTCGATCGAAAGTATCCAGAATGGCATCCCGGAGTTCTTCCTCTGGTTTAGATTTGGAACCAACCCGATTTCCATAGGTAGATTCGATCCAAAGTATATCTGCTTTTGGAATACGAGTCGGAGGGAAGAGAATAGGATCGTGATATCTTCCCAAATCTCCAGAGAAGACCAGGCGTTTTTTCTGCTGATCACCCTGAATTAGGATTTTTACAATGGACGCACCCAGGATGTGTCCAGCATGGTAAAAAGTTACATGAATATTAGGGTGAATTTCTATTGGAGTTTCGAAATCGCAAGGCACGAATTGAGGAAATACCTTTTCGGCATCTTCCATATTATAAAGTGGTTGCGGATCATCATGTCTTGAGTACCCTTTTTTGCGAGCATATTCTGCTTCTTCTTCTTGAAGTTTTCCGGAATCGAGTAACAAAATTTTCGCTAATTCAGCAGTGGCTTCAGTACAATAGATTGGGCCATTAAATCCTTGTTTTACTAGTCTTGGCAAGTAACCCACATGATCCAGGTGCGCATGGGTAAGGACGATAGCTTCCATTTGATCCAAGGGCATAGGGAATTTATCCCAATTCCGTTCCCGGAGTTCCCTTCTTCCCTGGAAGAGTCCACAGTCTACCAAAAATTCAAAATCACCTGTATCGATTAAATATTTTGAGCCGGTAACAGATCCAGCAGCACCCAAAAATTTTACGCTAATATCCATTGTGTTTTTTTGCAGAAGATACAAAAAAAGGGGCATCCTTGCTTGGATGCCCTTATTTTTATTCAATGGAGTCTAGCCTCTGGCGAAATTTTGCCCTGGAGAGACTATCTAATTTTTCCCGATTGATTTGTTCTTCCTCCGTTTGGTCCTCGTTAGGATCTTGATTTTCAGTTTCATCTGTTGTGGAACCACATGTCAGACAAACGAGCCCGGCCTCATTGAAAGCCCAAATATTTTTTTCGCGCACATCTCTGGATTTATATCCGTTTCGATAAATGGTATTGCGAAGAATATCCAAGAGAGATCGGTCCATCAAGAAAGGTTTTTCATAAGGTACCTTCAGGATGAGGTTTACTTTCTGATCTCGGAAGACATCCATTGCGCTGTAATCAAATCCAGGAGGAAAGGAAACGAGGGAGTCCAATACCGAAACTTGATAACCCAGCACTTTGGCATTTTCTAATGACTCAGCTTTGGTTTTTCCTCGGGAGAAAAATTCTTTTTCTAAAGTCACTAAAGAGTCTGCGGTTCCCTCAATTTTTAAGCTTACCTCATTAAAATCCGGATCCTCAGCTTGCGTGTCCAAAGTTAACAGCATCGTTCCTTCGCTAACTGGAATAGTTTCTGAAATTCTATGCCAGTTTTCTTCTTTAAACTGGGACGCAATTCTTGGGATTTGGAAGAGGGTAATTCCTAAGAACAATAGCCA
>JABXHZ010000328.1 GCA_013373335.1 Cyclobacteriaceae bacterium
CAACTTTTATTTACTCCCAAAATTGGTTTTTATGAGTTTCGAACAGAAGTTCAATACTTTCCAGCCAATTTCACTCCTGACCTGGGGAATACACCTGAAGAACCAGTGACGCCTGTTGCGGATGTTAATACCATCATCAATGAGGCAACAATGATCGAATTACCCTTACTATTGAAATACCGCTCGCAGCGCTTCAATAACACGAGGACGTATTTTATCGGAGGGGCTAGTTACCAGTTCCGGACAAAAAGCCAGGATGAAGCCAACCTGGAAGATTTGGTAACCACCGGTCAAGATTATTCGATCGAAATGGGAATGGGATTTGAAATTTATTTTCGCTTTTTCAAGTTTGCTCCGGAGATCCGCTTTTCTCATGGACTCAATAATATTTACCAAGCGGAAAACACCAACCCAGACATCCGAGATGCCATTTCAAGTATCAAAAGAAAGTCTGTCACCCTCTATTTGAACTTCCAATAGTCTTTATCTTTTTAGAAATTTCTCATTTCCCCTAACTTGGGGCTATGGAAAGAAAAATCGCATTAATCACCGGAGCAACTTCAGGGATAGGAAAAGCTTGTGCCCTGATTTTGGCTAAAAACGGATATGACCTCATCGTCACAGGAAGAAGAAAAGAACGACTGGAGGAATTGAAAAAAGAAGTGCCTGAGGGTATTGAGGTCTTGCCCTTAATTTTTGACGTTCGGGACAAACAAGCCGTATTTCAAATTCTAAGCAACCTTCCCGATCGCTGGAAAAATATCGATGTCTTAATCAATAATGCGGGAAACGCCCATGGACTCGATCCAATACAAACAGGAGATACCGAAGATTGGGATGCGATGATGGACATTAATGTGAAAGGGCTTCTTTACGTATCCAAAGCGATTATTCCCGGAATGGCCGAACGGAAATCAGGAATCATTATCAATATCGGATCCATTGCAGGGAAGGAAGTTTACCCAAATGGAAATGTTTATTGTGGATCCAAGCATGCCGTGGATGCAATCACGAAAGGGATGCGAATCGATTTAAATCCATTCGGCATCAAAGTGATCGGGATTCATCCCGGATTAGTAGAGACGGAATTCTCCCTCGTTCGCTTTAAGGGAGATGAAGAACGTGCAGAAAAAGTCTACCAAGGATATCAGCCTTTACTCGCACAGGATATAGCCGAGATCGTGGAGTTTTGTGTGAATAGACCAGCCCACGTGGTCTTAGCAGATATTGTAGTGCTTCCAACCGCTCAGGCATCTGCAACTTTGGTAAATAAAAACACCTAATCTGCTAATGAGATCTCTGTTTATTTTTCTTTTGTTGGTGATTTGGAGCTGTAGCGCGCCAAAAAGTGATCAGGAAATTTTCTCAGAAAAACAAAAGGAAAATCTAGTTCCAATTGCTGAAGCTCCTCAGGAATCCATATCCGCCCTCGAACAAACCTTGATGGATCAAGGGTTGGTTAATTTGGAAGAAGTAATTCCTGGAATAAGGGTAGAGCTGAAGTATTCTACGACAGATAATTTTTTTGGGCAGGATGTCTACGGAGATTTGACTCATGCCTACCTCCAACCTGAGGTTGCTGAGCAATTAAAAAAGGCACAAGAAATCCTCCAAACCGAATACCCCAACCTAACCCTTCAGGTGTATGATGGTGTTCGGCCACTTTCTGTGCAACAGATTTTATGGGATAATTTGGACAAACCCGACAGCATCAAGCCACTTTATGTCGCAGATCCCAAAAAAGGCAGCTTACACAATTTTGGGGTGGCGGTTGACCTCACAATCTTTGACACAGAGGCGGATTCCGTTTTGGATATGGGTACTGGCTATGATTTCTTTGGTTATGCGGCCTATCCTGATCGGGAAGCACAAATGCTTGCAGAAGGAGTTCTCACAGAATCGCAAATCAAAAACCGAGAAATCCTCCGAAAAGTCATGACCGAGGCTGGATTTACGGGTATTGGTTCGGAATGGTGGCATTTCAATGCTTTTTCTAGAAAAGAAGCCGGGGAAAAGTTTAAAATCGTGGAATAGTAAAAATAAATGAAACCATCCACCTTATGATATCCTTGCATGAATCCAGCTAAAAATTTTGGATTGGATTCCCTACTTTTGCTTGTAGCGAAAAAAACAATTTCCCGTGTACAAAACCCTGCTCAAACCGCTTCTTTTCACCCAATCTCCTGAAGCAGCACATCATTTTACTTTCGATTTAACCAAAACCACCTTCAATCTTCCACTGATCGGGAGTATTATCCGAAAGTCTTTTTCCTTTGAGGACAAAAGTTTAGAACGGGAAGTTTTCGGATTAAAATTCAAAAATCCGGTTGGATTGGCTGCAGGTTTTGACAAGGATGCCAAGTTAATCGATGAAATGGCGATGTTGGGATTTGGTTTTATCGAAATCGGGACCTTGACTCCAAAACCTCAAGATGGAAACCCTAAACCACGGCTATTTCGTCTTCCTCAAGATGAAGCTTTAATCAACCGAATGGGCTTCAATAATGGTGGCGTATTAGCGGCAGTCGAGCGGTTGAAAAAGCGAAAATCTGATGTTATTGTAGGCGGGAATATTGGTAAAAATAAAGTTACACCCAATGAAACGGCCGTTGAGGATTACCTCTTTGGTTTGGAAGCCCTGCATCCTTATGTGGACTATTTTGTCGTGAATGTAAGTTCTCCCAATACGCCTAACTTACGGGATTTGCAGGAAAAAGAACCCTTAAAGGCTTTACTGACAGCGGTAAAAGCGGCCAATGATAAAAAGGAAAAGCCCAAACCTATTCTTTTAAAAATCGCTCCGGATTTGACGGATGGGCAATTGGATGACATTGTAGAAATTGTTCAAGAAACTGGAATAGACGGCGTAATTGCCACCAATACGACCATCGACAGAACGCAATTGCAAACTGACAAAACCAAAGTTGAAGCGATGGGTGCCGGAGGCGTCAGCGGTAAAGTTTTAAATAATCGAAGCACTGAGGTCATTCGCTATCTCCATCAAAAATCCAAAGGCGCTTTTCCCATTATAGGTGTCGGTGGAATTTTTGGCCCGGAGGATGCCATAGAAAAATTGGAAGCAGGAGCATCGCTCATCCAAGTCTATTCAGGCATGATTTATGAAGGACCTAGCCTAATTAAACGCATCAAAAAGGGCTTGGCAACTTATTTCTCGAGCTAATTTTCCTAAACCGAGCCGAAACCTTATCTTCAAATTTGGAATTGAACCGCATCTATGCCCAGCAATTCACCTAAACAAAATACTTTTAGAAAAAAGGGAGAAAAATCCGCCAAGCCAAAATCCAAAGGCTCGGGAATTAAATTTTCTTTCGGAGGATTTAAAAGCTCAAAAATCGTTCTTACCCTAGGAATCATCATGATGTCCCTGGGAATCTTTCTTTTTTTCGCCTTTATCAGCTACCTCCTTAATGGCCCAACAGACCAAAGTTTGGTCATGAACAACCCAGGAACAGAAACTCGGGAAATAGCCCGCGAATCTCAAAACTGGTTGGGCTTATTGGGAGCCAAAGCAAGTCATCTGTTAATTTACCGTTGGTTTGGTATTGCTGCGTTTTTATTACCGCCTTTCTTGTTCATTTTGGGGTTTCGATGGGCTTTTAAACTGTCGCTAATTTCTCTGACCAAATACACCAGCTTTGCTCTCTTTTTCACTTTCTGGCTTGGTCTCCTTACCGGCTATATTGTCATTTTAGTAAAGGGTTATTCTTATTGGAGTTTCTTGTCGGGGGGATTTGGCTATGAGTTGGCAAAGCTCTCTGCAGACTATTTGAGCTGGGGAACTTTTATTTTATTAGCGGGCTCTCTTCTTGTTTTCGTAGTATTCTTCTTTGATATCGACAAATTAGAATGGTTCAGTGCCAAAAATTCGGATCCTGATCTGGATTTATTGGAGGAAGATAAAATTGCAGAGGATGAATTAGCCATTAAGCCAAGTTCCAAAAATAAAGATCCATTTGGTTTAGAGGAAGAGGAGGAAGATCTTTTGGATGATGGTTCTTCTTGGACTGTCAAGAATTCAGAGGAACCCGAAGAAATAGAAAACGAGGCAGAAATAGACGACTTATTTGAAGTCAAACAAGTGGATCTCTTG